>JBJTAV010000146.1:0-18560 GCA_046091005.1 Gammaproteobacteria bacterium
GCCGATCAAGTAACGTCCATCTCCGTTACCAAGGATACTGACCCATGATTCGCCTCACCTACCTCAGCCAGGAAGCACAGCCCCTCTCCTCCGACGAGCTGCTGGCATTGCTGACGCAGTGCCACCAGAACAACACCGGCAGGGGCATCACGGGGATGCTGCTCTACGGGAACGGCACCTTCCTGCAAACCCTGGAAGGCGAGCAGGCGCTAGTCGAGGCGCTGATGGCCAAGATCGCCACCGATCCGCGCCACGGCAGCATCAATGTGCTCAAGCAAGAGGCGATCACCGAGCGCCAGTACACCGAGTGGAGCATGGGCTTCGAGCGCGTCACCGAAAAAACGCTCGCCGAAATCCCCAGCCTGCGCAATTTCGGCTTGCGCAATTTCAACGCGGAGTATTTGCGCAGCCACGATGAGGTCATCGAGAAACTGCTCGAGCGGCACCGGGCACCACACTGGGATCCGCTCATTCGCGAACTCGATGCGCGCGACAAACTCATCAAAGATTTGCGTGCCGAACTTGCGCACTCGCGCAACAATTCCGAAATGGCAGCTCTGGTGCTCGAGTCGGTAGTCGAGGTCGCCAAGAACGGCAAGCTCGACGATGCCCATCTCGAGATGGCGCGCACCACGCTGCGCTCACTGCGCTGACCGCTGGCGGGGTCGACCCGCATGAAAGAATCCACCAAAGAAATGTTGGTGTTCCTGCTGACCGGCATCGCCGCAGTGCTGCTCTTCTCGGGTTACAAGATTCTCGCGCTTTTCGATTAAGCCGAGTCTGCGCGCCTCTGCGCTCAGTCGCGCTCGGCACCGAACACGAACCATCCACCCGCGCCATGCGCGGGCGATGGCAGCTCACCCCGCATGAAGCGCTCGTAACGCTCCTCGCCGAAGCTCGCAATATCGGGAATATGCGTCTTGAAACTGCGCGAGGCGTCAAAACCCGCCGCTGTGCACAAAGCGACCGGGTCTTCGGCGCGAAATGCCGTGTACCAAGGTTCGTTGTTGTTGTGCGTATCCCAGTTCCAGAAAAAGTTTTCATAGGGTGACACCGAAGCCTCATCCGGAAGCTCCATGTGCACCATCAAACCGCCCGGCGCGAGCAGTCGCTTGCATTCGGCGAGGATCTTGCGTGTTGCCTTGAGCGAGACCTCATGAAAAAAGAAGCTTGAGACGATCAGATCGAAGTGCCCATCCGGGAAGTCGGTCTGCTCGGCATTTTGTTGACTGAAATGAACCGCGATGCCTTCATGCTCGGCGAGCGCATGCCCATAACGAAGTACGGGCGCAGCGACATCGATGCCATGAGCCTCTGCCTGCGGAAATGCCGTGCAGTAGGGCAGCAGGTTTTTGCCGCTGGTGGTTCCCAGATCGAGAATGCGGCGCGGCGCAAAGTTCGGATATTTTTTGCGGGTCCAGTAAGCGATCGATTCGCCGACCACGCCCGGCCGCTTGCGATAGGGATGCTGACCGGTGAAAACCTTACCACCGAAAGACACCACGGCAGCCTGCGCGACGTCATCGACGGTGTGTTCGGAGTGCACCCAACCGGGCGTCAGGTGAACATCAAGCGCGGTGATGTACTTCGGAAGTTCGAGAGTGGGATTTAGGCGCAGCGAGCCACCGGCGGGATTACGAACCGCCAAATCCCGTGCGAGCCCAACCATCGCGGGCAGAGCCCGCTCCACGGCGGGTTGCACAGAGAGGTAGCACATCTCCTGCGCGTTGTAGCGGACCGCGCTGTAGAAGCGGTAAGTGTTTTCGTGCTCCACCGCTTTCTCGATGGCCTGCCAATCTGCGGGCTTGCGACCCTCGCGATCGAGTTGCGGTTCGATACGATTTTCATAGTCTTCTTTGAGACTGCGCCGCATATCGATGATCGCCAGTTTGCGGATGAAACTGACCATCCCCTGCCGCGCACGCTCGTCATGCGTCGGCCGAAAAAGCTCTTCGATATTGGGGACCGGGATTTCGGAAGGCTGTGCGGCCATGCGGGTTACCTTTAGAGACATCAAACCGGTGGGTGCATTCTGTAAATACGCTTGAGATAGGCCTCGCGCCAGGCATTGCGCTCGGCCTCGACAGTCGCCGAAGGCTGATAGGCCTCGATCGCCGCACGGGTGACACTGCCACGCTCATCGAGCAAACGCTCAACAGTGTCCATCCGCTCGCGCAGCACAGCGACCTCGGTGGTGAGCTCGAGCATGAAGGTCATCATTTGATCGATGGCCGGGTCATCAAAAAACCGTGGTCGCTTGCCCTTGGTTTCGCGTGGCAATCGAACCTGATCTGCGGGCGTGTCTTTCATGGGGTCGCAAAATACCGTAGGACCTTGTAGCCGGCCAATACCTATCCCAGCATCAGCCGGGGCCTAACACAGAATTGTTACAGAATGTTGACAGTGCCGACGATGGGAGTAGTTTCGAGCCATTCCTCCACAAAAACATCAGGGGAAGCCGAAATGAAGGGACATGTACGCTTTTTGGGGACTCTGGCCTTGGGTTTTACCTTGACGGCCCCGGTGGCTTTGGCCGAGGGAACGGGCTGGGTCCTTAACCTCGACAAATCCGCGCTAGTCGGGGATTCCCACGAGGTAGGCGCTGCGCTCGGACCGGTTCCGACCAAGGCCGGGCTGATGTTGGCCTCAACCGGGGTAGCCCCCCGGGGTCACGAGGGGGCGCTCAAACTGCGGGGCGACGTACTGTCGTTCGACTCCGGCGTGCGCTTCACAGCCAAGCTCGACGGTCGCGACTATCCCATCGCCGGTCTACCCGTCGGCGATACCATCGCGATCGAACTCGCCGACGATGACCAGGTGGTCTCGACCATCAAGTCCGCCGGCACAAAGATCGCGAGCTTCAAACGCTCGCTCTCGGATGACGAGCGCACGATGGTGGTGACCGCGCGCTATTTCGGTGATGACGGCCGTGTGGCTCGCGAGCGTCTGGTCTTCGAGCGTCGATAAAGTCTCTCGAACTCCCTGACTCGCGGGAGGCTGGTGTCGCCCGCGTTTGTCATACTCCCGGCAAATCTTGAGGCCAGCGTTCTGCCGGGGAGACCACGATTCGTCAGCTGCTCATCGTCGAAGACGATCGCCTGCTGCGCGAGCAGCTGATGCAGGCTGCTGCAGGCTCGCCCGATTGGACCGTGCATACTGCGGGCAGTCTGGCGGCGGCGCGCGAGACGCTCGCAAAACGCCCACCGGATGCCGTGTTTCTGGATCTCGGACTTCCCGATGGCGATGGCATTCCCTTGATCGCCGAATGTCGCCGTGCCAATCCAGCCTGCGAAATTCTGGTGATCACGGTGTTCGCCGAAGAAAAGCGCGTGATGCGCAGTCTCGAAGCCGGCGCCTCGGGTTACATCCTCAAGGCTGACCTCGCCGAATACGGCGGTCGTCTCGTCGCCATCCTCGAGTCAGGCGGCTCCCCCATCAGTCCCGCGATCGCACGTTCCCTCATTAATCGGCTGCGCCCCGTCAATCCGGAGACCACCGAGAATCAGGGGCCGCTCTCGCAGCGCGAGTCGGAGGTCCTCAATCTTTGCTCCAAGGGTCTGCGATACAGCGAAATCGCCGAGGTTCTAGGCGTCTCGACGCACACCGTCAATACTCATCTCAAAAGCGTCTATCGCAAACTCATGGTGCACTCGCGGGCCGAAGCCGTCTTCGAGGCGAGGCGACACGGCCTGCTCAATGATTAAGTGGTCCGCAAGACTGATCGTTGTCTTGATGTCCTGCCTGCTTTCTCAGGCCGCTGCACAAAGCCCATCGGCTGCGGCTCTGTCGCTCAGTTTCTGCGAAACCGCCGCAGCCTTCGATACTCGCGGCTGCCGACCGCAGCGGGTCGAGTTACCTCATAACTGGAAACCGTCTGGGACGGAGTATTCCTTCGGACTCTATCGACTCGAGATTCCGCGACCGGTCGGCGGCAATCACGCACTGTTGCTCGACAGGCTTACCTTGGACGGTGCGCTGCGCGTTGACGGCCGAATGATCATCGACAAGCTCGATCCACAGCGAGTCACACGTCAACGCTACTGGCCGCTCATGGCGTCATTCTCGGTCGAGGGTGACCCGGCAAAACCTCTGGTAATCGAGGTCGCAGTCCGCGGGCATCCGGCGAGCAAAAGCGGCATCGGCAATCTCACAGTCGGGACGCTGGATCGTATCGATCAACAATATCGAAACGCTCTCGCCTTCGAGATCCTGCTGGTTGCCGCGCTCGCAGCGGCGAGCCTCCTTGCCGGCATTGTCGGGCTTTTGATCGGTCAGCCGGATGGCCCGAATTCGCGCATGTTGATGGTGACCTCTTGGCTTGCTGTTTTTTCGGGACTTCGCTGTCTGCATAACCTCGTCACTGAGCCGCCGTTCGATGTCATTCTTTGGCAGCAGTTCGGGCTTTGGCTTTTGGCCCTCGTCGGTCTGCTCGGCATTCAGGTGGCAGCGACCAGCATTGAAAATACTGCTGATCTGCGGCGGCCGTTTGCCCTGGCGGCAATCGCTGTGCTCGCACTTTTGCTTTTGCCAGCGGCGCTCGTAGACCCACAGCTCATTGTCAACGCGGTGTTTGTAACCATCACCTGCGTTGCCATGATCGTCATCGGTTTGCTCGTTCGACATGTGTATCGCAAGCCGGAGCCCCTGGGCATCGGGGTCCTCGCCGTATTCGGTCTTATGCTAGTCACGGGTATCCATGATCTTGCAGTGCACTTCGGACGTTACTCACTGTCGGGAAATTACGTGCAGACCTGGTCGCTACCCGCAGTGATCATCCTCGCCGTCGTTGCTCTCGCCAGACGTGCCGCCACTCAGCGCGAAGTCGAACTCGCCCTGCAGCGCGCCACCTCACGTCGCGAGGACCTGCTGCGCGACCTGCATGACCGTGTGGGCAGCCGACTCGTGGCGCTCGCCTTTCATGCGCAGAAAAGCGTGCAGGATCCCGCCTTCATCGACGAGATAAAATCTTTGATCAACGAAGTCCGGATGATTCAAAGCGCCGTCAGCACCGAGGCCACCACGCTCGACAGCTTGCTCGCCGACTTGCGTCATCTTTACTCGAGAATCGGCGGCGGGCAGTTCCCGCTTCGCTGGGAAAGTGACGAGATTGCAGCTCGCATCAGGCTTTCGGCAGATCAGGCGATCGCCGTGGTTCGCATCATCGAAGAGGCAATCGCAAACGCCATCAAACATTCATCTGCGAAAACCATCACTCTGAGAGTCTCCGCCGCTCCCCACCGTCAGTCGGTCGTGCTTGAAATCATTGATGATGGCGAGGGTGACTTTCTGCCTACCGCGTCGGGCGGGCTCGCCAACATGAAATCGCGCGCGGCTCAAGCCGAACTCGACTTGCAGTTCCGCTACCGTGACGCGACCGACAAAGCTGTGCGTCTCGTATTTCCGAATCATCTTTTTGAAGGAATGCAGAATCCATGAAGTTCCTTTCACCTTTGATCTGCACGCAGGCGTCATCGACAGCGCTGGGGTTCTTACCCGAACGCCTTCGTCATCGAATCGCCGGTCAGTTTTCAGCGAAAGTAAGGATCTTCCAATCGACCCGCGCGAATGTTGGCTCGCAGCGAGGCCTCCAGCAGGCTTGGCTCTTTGAGCTTGGCGTCGCGCGCTTCGCGCATGGCCACGAACTGCTCCCGAGTCACGCCACCTTGCAGATGAATATTTTGATCGCGCAGGCTTTCAGGGTCAGTCAGGTGCTGTGGTGTAACGCCCTCGGGCGGATAGTCATGGCAAAGCAAGATGCGCGTCGAGGACGGCAAGCCCAACAAACGCTGCATCGAGTCATACAGCACGCCGGCATCACCGCCCGGAAAATCACAACGCGCCGTACCGTAGCGTGGCGCAAAAATGGTATCGCCGACGAATGCGGCATCTCCGATGAGATACGTCAAGCTGTCCGGTGTGTGCCCGGGCGTACCAATGGCGCGAATCTCGAGTGCGCCCATGGCCAGTCGCTCGTTCTCGCCGATCAAGACATCAAACTGTCGTCCGTCGGTCGCGAAATCGGCTTCAAGCGGGAGTTTATTTTTGAATGTCGCCTGGACCTGCCGAATGCCTTCACCGATACCTACGCGCGCAGCGGGCAGACGCTCTTTCAGCCACTGCGCAGCGCTCAAATGATCGGCGTGGGCGTGCGTCTCGAGGATCCAGTGCACGACAAGATCGTTTTTCGAGACGTAATCAAGCAGACGCTGCGCAGAAGCCGGGGATGTACCGCGCGTCACGGCATCGTAGTCGAGCACCGGATCGATGATCGCGGCGATCCGCGTGACGGGGTCAGCCGCCACGTAACTGAAGGTCCAGGTGGCGGAGTCGAAGAACATTTCGACCGAGGGCGCGGGGTGAGTCATCCCGCAGATACTACTGACTACTGAGCCATCAAGGCCAGATTGCCATCGAACGGAAACTCGGACGGGTCGATCTCGAAGGCACTTGCCAGCTCATCGTCCCGCCACAGACCAGCACGCTGAACCTCACCTGTGCTGGTGTACAGAATGCCGCGCCCGGTGAACTTCATGTCGACCAGTTCGCCGACATATCGGTAACCCTCACTTGGGAAGACATAGGTGCCACGGCCTGTGGCCTTGTTCTCGCGCCACTCGCCGGAAAACACGGCACCATCAGTAAACCGATATACGCCAGAGCTATGTCGTTTATTGTCGAAGAAAATACCTTCGTAGACTCCGCCATCGTCATACTTGATCGAACCCGTGCAGTTCGACCATCGCTCTGACACATCCGACGGACATGCTGTGCGCTCGGCAAGACGTCGATTGAAAGTGGAATCGCTGTCTGCAGTGTCAAAACTCGGTACGGTCGAGCTCGAAGTGCTGCTGCGCGAATCGCCCTTGTCGCGATCTGACTTGGACAGCGCTGCGATACCGGCACCGACGGCAAGCAGAGCCAGCAAACCCGCCGCAGCATTGGAACCGCTGTCCGCCTTTCCTTCCTTCTTTCCTTTCTGGGTATCCGTGGAAGAGTTACTGGATGTCGTGTTGTTCGAACGCGTCTCCGTCACGACAGTACTGGCTGCGGGCGTGTTGTCGGCAACAATCGTCGGTGTCGCAGCAGGCTCTCCGGGTTTGAAATAAAAACGACCGATCGCCTGATCGTACAGCGCGGGGACCTGCTGGTGCCCCACACCCTGCGCGAGCGCGACCACCTCTTCGCGCACATTCCGTAAAACCTGATCGACCGGTACTCCGGGCTCACGCATGCGCTTGAGCAACACGCGGGTGAAGAGCCCATTGGGATCGCGATCTGAAGCCCCAAGAGAATCGAGAGCGCTTTGCCCGGAACCAGCAGAAAACAACACCATCTGCCCTGTCGCCGGGCTCGTGGTCGCAAGACCACGCGTACCGCCGATGCTGCGTCCAGCGACGCGTGGAAATGGGTTGTCGCGACAGGCATCAACGATGACCACGGAGAAGCGCACACGCTGAGCAGTCAAGTCATCGAGAATTCGTTGCAGCGGCAGCGACTCATCCTGCACCTGCGTCTCGTCCACGGGCTTGATGTCGACTGGCAGCAAATAATTCGCCGCGCCGAGCTGTACACCGTGCCCGGCATAGTAAAAAACGGCCTCGTCGCCACCCTGCAGATTGGCAACAAAGGTGCGTACCGCAGCGCGCAGTGAGCGCTCATCGAGATCGAGTTTCAGATTGACCTGAAAACCAAGCTCTCCCAAAGATTTTCCCATCGCTTGCGCATCGGCGCGGGCATTCTTGAGCTTGGTGACGTTGATGTACTTGTCGTTACCAATAACCAAAGCCTTGCGGCTCGCGGCGGAGGCGACCGCCGCCGCGCAGGTAAGGGAAGCAAGCACGAAAATCAGGATCAGTTTGCGCACAGACGCCCACTTTACGTTCGCGCACGCCGGTTGGTAAGCCGCGACTCGCTACCCTCACCTGTTTAAGGGATACCGACTGCCAATCTCAGGGACGCGCATCCTGCACCGTTTCCCACGCGACCTGCTGCAAGTAGGCCGCCTCCTCGAAGGCGAGTCCTGCGGTGTAACGATTGTTGCGCGGATCAATCCCGTACACGGCGGCAAGAACCGTGCAGGCTGCAAGATAGGTCCCAGAGAGACTCGGATGCCGTCGGTCAGGTACATGCAACACCAGGCTCGGCCGACCCGCGAGCGCTCGCTGAAACGCCAGTCCCGCAGGCACCACCGCCATGCTGTTGTCACGGCCCGCTTTCAAATACTCGCGGGCCAGTACCTCGATCATCTCGGGCTTGTCCGAGTAGGCCCAGGTCATGAACAGCATCGGCGTGACGCCGCGTTTGCGGATCGCGTCGGCCTTGATCTTCACCTGCTCATGAAAAACCGGTCGTGACGCCTCGTCGTACGGACAGCGACTGCAATCCATCATCATCACGGCATTGAAACGCAGCGGCCCGGTACTGGTAACGACTTCGTTATTTTCATTGAACGAACTGCTGCCTATCCCGGCATCGAGATACGCACCCACGTCGTGCCATTTCAGGTGACCGCCACTGATAGTGACTGAATAGCTTTGATAGTCCTCGCGCTTTTCTTTCGGCATTGCCGCAGCAATCATCCGGTTGACGTGGCCATGCAAAGAATTGTTGTAGTAGTAAAAGCTGTTACCCACATAGAGCAGTCGACGAATCTCGCTCGGCGTCGGCTCGCCGCGGGTCGCTTGACCCGCAGCGAGCGCCACGTCTGTCGAAATGGCAGCCGACCATCCGATGAGCAGGACCGCAAATAGCGAGCCGATTTTCGACCAAGAGATCATCAAAACTCCGTCTTCACCGAGGCATAGAAATATCTGCCGTAAGGCGAGTGCAGCGAGCCGAGATAGC
Organism: Gammaproteobacteria bacterium; assembly: GCA_046091005.1. Classification (GTDB taxonomy): domain Bacteria; phylum Pseudomonadota; class Gammaproteobacteria; order Steroidobacterales; family Steroidobacteraceae; genus UBA964. The sequence goes on from JBJTAV010000146.1 coordinate 8,845, forward strand.
CGCTCGAGGTCAGGGGCGGCATCTCATCAGTGATATTTCGACCGCCGATCCGCAGACGAGTCTTGCCGATCGGCCCTTCCTTGAACTCGTATTCGCCGTACAAGTTGTACGTCAGTTGCGAATCGATCAACCAGCGATTGCCCGTGGTATCGAGGAAGCCGGTTTCCTCGACATCACCGACAGAACGAGTCGAGAGACCCACACGTACCGGACCCTTTTTCCAGCGCACCGAGCCTGACCAACGCAGCTCCGGGCGGCCGTTCACACGGATCAAATTACTGGGATCAGGGAGCGGCGTGCCGGCATTGATCTTCCCGGACGTCCGCGCCTCATAAAGTGCATCGACCACGGGACCCGGCTCGCGGGCAAAGGTTCGAAGTTTTGCAGCATTGAGCGACACGCTGAAGCCGCCGAGCGGCGTATCGCGCAGGCGCCAATCGATGCCGAAGTCGACACCCTCGACCGTCTGCGGCAACAAGTTGATGAACTGATCCTGGATGCGTTGGATGACCCCCGCGGCTGCAAGCCCGGTTCCCGCGAACAACGCAGTATCTTCAGCTGTCACCGGCGCGCGAATGATTTTTGCAAAGCTCGATCCATTCACGCGATCAAAATAATCCTGCACCACACTCGTCTGGGCACCCAGCAGCCCCACGATATCGCGCTGCTCGATCTTCCAGCTGTCGACCGTGAAGGTAAAGCGTCCAAAGTTATCGGGAATGAAGGTCGGCTCGAGCACCAGGCCGATAGACCGGTTGGTGCTCTCTTCGGGCTTCAAATCCGGATTACCCGAGACTCGCAGCGAAGTCGCGATACTGCGCGAACAAGCCGTGAACGAGGCAATGCGCTTGGCTCGCAGATCGGCTTCACAACGCGTGAAATCGGTCTGCGTGGACAAGCGCGCATATTCCTTGGCATTGACCTGTTCGAGATTCGGTGCCCGGAACCCCTCGGAGTAAGAGGCACGGATACGAACGCCTTCGGCGAGGTCCCAGGCTCCGGCAATCTTTGGCTTGCTGACGCTGCCGAAATCGCTGTAGTTCTCGTAGCGGCCGGCGAGCTGGAAGTTCACCCGGCGCATCAAGGGGATCTGCATCGCCGGTGAAACCACCGGCACAGCAAATTCCAGATACGCTGCGCTGACATTACGAGAGCCGTAAGTGTCGGGGTTGGGACTGACCGCAATCACGTTCGACTCGGTCACCGTACCGGTCACTCTGTCGACGAAGGGAATCGTGCCATCGAGATTCTCGTCGCGCTGATCCCGCTGCGTCTCGCGACGCGCTTCGAGCCCGGCTGCGACGCCCAGATCACCACCCGGCAGCGAGAGCAAATCACCGCGACTGAACTTGAGGTCAGCCTGTGCCAGCGTCGAGCGCGTCGCACGCACGAGATCCATGCGAATCGCATCGATCGCGATCTGCGAGCTTGGCGTGCAGTCGCCATAGGACGGTGTCGCCACACAGCCCCCGTTGAACGGGTTATACGCATCAGGCGTTGCCAGTGCGAGGCTGGCCTGAAGCTTGTTCGCGTTGACGTTGTCCGACGTATCGGTAGCTTCGGCCTCGCCATAAACGAGACCGAACTCCCAGTCGTAGCCCCACTTTTGACCGCGCAGGCCGGCCACGATGCGCGCTTGATAATTATCGACGTTCACATTCTGGAAGCCGACGTCATTGAAGCGATAGTTGGTGAGATTTACCGGCAAGCCAGCCGCTGGCACATTGGTCAGCCCCGGAATGCGATTGGGATTCGGCTGACCGTTTGGCAACGTGAGTGCGCCGAACGGATTCCAATAATTACTGGCCGGGATCCACAACGAGTTCAACAAAATTACCGGCGGCTGCAAACGGAAAGTATCGGCAGCGTAGTAGCTCGCCTCGGCGAACGCCGTGACATCGTTACCGAAGGTGTATTCACCGGTCAGCATCACGTTCGTACGTTGCGTCTGCGGCTGTATCGTGACGCCATAGGCAGTGTCGTAGCGCAAGTTACGCAAGGCGGTATAGCTGATCGTACCCGTCGCAAGGCAAAGATCTGTCGAGAACGAATAGGCGCAGGAACCTGCCGATGCCGGGCGGATATTGAACGAACCGGATGACAACGTTAAGGCCGTTGTGCCGCGCCGGATAATGCCGTTTGCTGCCGGGGTCGCGAGATTCGGCCATGCGCCACGGGTCGCGCGCGAGTCGGGCGTGCTGCTGGTTTCAAATGGAGTACCGACGAACAGCGATCGGCGATCGTCAGTCGCCGTGAAATCCTGATCGGACGCATTCAGCGCCTTGCGATCGGTGTAATCGACGAACAATGCGATGTTGCCACCATCAAAGTTTTTACCGGCGGCAAAGTTCACCTCGAGCTCGCGCAGGCTGGTGTTTTCGGCACCACCGTACTGCGCCTCGATCTCGACGCCATCCAGGCGATTCTTCGTGACGACGTTCACCACGCCCGCCACCGCGTCAGCGCCGTAGATCGCAGCAGCGCCATCGAGCAGCACCTCGATTCGATCGACGCCTGCCACCGAAATCGCGTTCGAGTTATAGCTGAGCACCGGTACCGTTCCAGTGTCGCTCGTACCCTGGCTCGTAGGATGGGTCACCATGCGACGACCGTTGACCAACACCAACGTATTGCCCACGCCCAGCGAGCGCAGATTGAAGGAATTGACGTCACCGCGCGCCGCGTTGCTGGTCTGCGGGTTGTTCTGTGCCTCGAACAGCACATCGCCGAGCTGCGGGATATTGCGGAAAAGCTCGTCACCGCTGACCGCACCGGTGGCGTCGATCAGCTCCTGGCCGAGCACGACGACCGGCAGCGCCTCGGTAGCGACCGCACCTCTGATACGACTACCGACGATCGTGACTTCCTGAAGCTCATCGATGCCGCTCGCCGGAGCAGCCGTCTGATTTTGGGCGCCGCTGACTCCCGCTGTCACTGACAGCACACATCCCACAGCGACCTTGACCGATGGACCGCGAAGCTTCGCGTTGATGAAGCGGGCGATAAGATTTTCCATGTCTACTCCCTATTCACGACAAATCAATCATTTTTTGGTGCCAGAACGCGGGCGAGGGCCTGATGGTCCAGCGCCCCCTCCCAGCGCGCTACGACAATGGTGGCGACGGCATTACCAATGAAATTCGTGACTGCCCGGCACTCCGACATGAATCGATCGATACCGAGAATGAGAGCCATCCCCGCGACCGGTACCGTAGGCACGACGGCAAGCGTTGCGGCGAGCGTGATGAACCCTGCGCCCGTCACGCCCGCAGCGCCTTTTGAACTGATGATCGCGACCAGCAGCAACAGCAGTTCATCCTGCAAAGAAAGCTCGATACCCGTTGCCTGAGCGATGAAGAGCGCCGCTAGAGTCATGTAGATATTGGTGCCGTCGAGATTGAACGAGTAGCCCGTGGGTACGACGAGTCCGACCACCGATTTGGCACAGCCGGCCTCTTCGAGCTTGCGCATCAGCGCAGGTAGCGCCGCCTCGGACGAGCTCGTGCCGACCACCAGCCAAATCTCCGCCTTCAGATAACCGAGCAGCCGCCACAGCGAAAATCCACTCGCCCTCGCGATGGCGCCAAGTACAAGCGCAATGAACAGCGCGGACGTGACGTAGAAAGTAACGATCAGCGCCGCCAGATTGGCGATGCTGTCGATACCGTACTTGCCGATGGTGAAGGCGAATGCACCGAAAGCACCGATCGGTGCGAACTTCATCAGAATGCTCACCATCCTGAAAAACGCCTCGCTGATGTCATGCAGCGCAGCGACGATCCGATTGCGACTCTCTCCGAGCGAGGCGACGCTGACGCCAAAGATAATGGCGACGAACAGCACCGGCAGGATCTGACCGCCGGCAAGGGCTCCGGCAAACGTGTCGGGGATGATCGACAACAAAAAAGCGACGATGGTCTGCTCTTCGGCCTTGCCAACATAACCGCTCACCGCTGCAGGATCGAGCGTTGCAGGATCCACGCCCATTCCCTTGCCGGGCTCGACAAAGTTGGCGACCACGAGTCCAATCACGAGCGCAAAGCTCGACACGACAAAGAAATAGAGCAGTGCCTTGCCCGTAGTGCTGCCCAGACGACTGAGCGTGGACATGCCGGCAATTCCGCCCGCCACCGTCAGAAAGATCACGGGGCCGATCACCATCTTCACGAGTTTGATGAAGGCATCGCCCAAGGGCTTCAGTTCCACCGCCAGGTCTGGAACGAAATGACCCAGCGCTGCCCCGATGAAGATCGCCGCGAGCACCTGCGCATAGAGCGAACGCCACCAAGGGATGGGCGCAGCGGTCATGGTCTCGGGCGCGGAACTCATGGGCAATGATTAAAGCGGTAGTCGAGCGCGGACAGCAATCGAACGCCGGACGCTTCAACCCATTGAAAATAATGAGTTTTCAATACCCATATGTGCGGATTTCCGGACAATAAGAAGCTTGACTGTGCAATTTCTCGCCAGATCTCTATCCTTCTGTGCCAACCGATGGCAAACACCCCCAAACGCTGGCCGGAGCTCGTCCTTGCAGCACTGCTGGTGATGATTGTCGCCACGCTGGGCAGTCTCGTCGCCGGCAGTCTCGAATGGCAGCGGCAGATCAGGCAGCTCGAAGTCGACATCGCGCTCCGGCGCGAATTGTTGCGCAGCGAACTCGAGCGGCACCGACTCTTGCCCACCGCGCTCGCACGTAACCCGAAACTTGCCGTCGCGGTCGATCGCCAAGCGCCTATGGCCGCACGAGCCGCCGCCATCGATGCACTCAACATCGAGTTCGAAGAGCTCGCGCGCGCTGACGGCACAGCCACCCTCTACCTCGTCGATGCACAGGGGATCACGGTAGCCGCGAGCAACCATCTCTCGGCAGCAAGCTTCATTGGGCAGGATTATTCCTTTCGGCCGTATTTCCGTGATGCCATGCGCATCGGCACGGGCCAGCTCTTTGCACAGGGGACCGTCAGCGGAGTGGCGGGCCTTTACCTCGCACAGCGTCTCAGCGGCGGCAGCGGCGTGATCGTCACCAAAGTCGAGTTCACCGACCTCGAGCGTAAATGGCGTACGGGCAGAGATGAAACCCTCGTGATTGATGACCAGAGCACCGTTCTGCTCGCTTCCGATCCGCAACGGCGTTTCACGCAGTACGCACCCGACGCGCAACGCGCAGACCGTACGATCTCGAGCGCGCTCCCGGCGAGCTATCAAAACTGGATGCTCGTACTGCAACGCGACATCGGCCCCGCACTGTGGGCATCGCGACTCACTGGTGCAGCAATCGGTGGTCTGCTCGGCCTGCTCGCTGCAGTCGCCATGCTCATGACCTCCGCCACACGCCGGCGGCGCGACCGTCAAAGAATAGAGCTTGAGCTCCTCGTTACGAGCCGTACCACCGAGCTCGAGGCCTCCAACCAGAAGCTGATCAAAGAAATAGATGAGCGAGAGCGCTCCGAAGCAACCGTGCAAAACCTTCGTGAAGATCTCGCACAGGCCAACCGCCTTGCCATACTCGGCCAGATCTCTGCAGGTGTCGCCCACGAAATCAATCAACCAACGGCAGCCATCCGCACCTACGTGGACAATGCCCGAAAACTGTTCGAGCGAGGCCAGCCGACCGAAGCCCTTGCCACCCTCGCCACCATCGCTTCGCTGACGGAGCGGATCGGTCTCATCACGGACGAACTCCGCGATTTCTCGCGACGCTCGCCAGTTACGCGCGAAGCTCTGCCCATCGGCGATGCGATTGATGGCTCACTGCTGCTGCTCGATCAATCACTGCGCATGCGACGCGTGGTGCTGCAGCGTCCAACTGCCCCCGAAAGACAGTGTGTTCATGCCAATCGAACACGACTCGAACAGGTGATCGTCAATCTGATTCAGAACGCGATGGATGCACTAGTCGACACGGCGGAACCCACCATCACCATCGAAAGCGGCGGCGATGAGCGCGAGGTTTGGATACGGATCGCCGATAACGGACCGGGCGTCGCGCCCGAACGTCGCAATGATCTCTTCGCGCCCTTCTCTTCGACCAAACCACTTGGGCTCGGTCTCGGTCTCGTGATCTGCCGCGACATCATCGCCGACCTCAGCGGCTCCCTGGAGTTTGCCCCCAACGAGTCAGGTGGCGCCCTCTTCACGGTGAGAATGCCGACATGCCGCCTTTGATCGTTTTGTTCGAAGATGATGCCGATCTGCGACACGCAATCACGCAGTTACTCGAACTTGAAGGCCATACAGTCAAGGCCTGTGAGGCGGTCGAGGCACTCGATGATCCCTTCACCACGGCGTTCAACGGCGTAGTCATCACGGATATACGGCTCCCGGGGGTGGACGGCAGACAACTCTTTCGTGGTCTGCGCGAAATAGATGATGAAATTCCCGTGATCATGATCACAGGGCACGGCGAGTTGCAGGAAGCCGTGGATTTGATGCGCGAGGGCGCGTACGACTTCATCTCCAAGCCTTTTGCACCACCTCGTCTGCTGGCGAGTGTGCGCAACGCGCTCGAGCATCGCGCGCTCGTGCTCGACAATCGCAGCATTCGCAAGCGAGCGCGCAATGACGATACCCCTCTACCGCTGCTTGGCGAGAGCGAGCGGATCAGCAATCTGCGAGCCCTCGTACGTGAGCTCGCCAATACGGACGTGAGCGTACTGCTCGCTGGTGAAACGGGCACTGGGAAAGAATCGGTGGCAAAGGCATTACATGCGATGTCCGCTCGACAGAGCCGCCCCTTCTCGATCCTCGACTGCTCGGCGCTGCCCGACACGCTGCTCGAGGCCGAACTCTTCGGAACCGAAGAACTCATTGCCGGAATGCGACGTCACAAACCGGGTCGGATCGAAGCCGCGGACAAAGGCACGTTGTTTCTCGATGGTGTCGATGAACTGCCGCTGTCGGCGCAGGCCCGCTTGTTGCGAGCAGTCGAAGAAAAACAGGTGACCGCTCTCGGCTCAACAAACAGTCGCGCCGTCTCCTGTCGGGTGATTTCGGCAGTAACCAAAGATCTCGGCCGGATGTGTACCGAGGGAAAATTTCGCTCTGATCTCTTCTTTCGGCTCAATACGGTGACGTTGAATTTGCCTCCGCTGCGCGAGCGCCGCGAGGACATCGCCACTCTTTTCATTGAGCTGCTCGCGCGGGCAGCCACGCGTCTGAAGCGCTCTGCACCCGTTCTTACACGAACGGTCAAAAGCCGGCTGCTCGAACATGCATGGCCGGGCAACATTCGTGAACTCAGCCACTATGCCGATCGCGTCGTCCTCGGCATCGAGCGCAGTGCTGCGGTGACCGCAGAGCTTGCAGCCGAACCGTTACCCGAACTTGTCGAGCGCTTCGAAGCCAGCGTCATTCGTGATGCGCTGCGCGCGAGTGGAGGCAGCGTCAAACAAGCGCTGGAAGTTCTCAAGATCCCGCGCAAAACTTTTTACGACAAGATCACTCGGCACGGAATCACACTTGATGAATTCCGGGGCTGAACAAGGACTCTCCGCGCAAGAAGCCTCAGCGCGTCTGCAACGCGATGGTCCGAATGCGCTGCCCGCACCCAGCCGAGACGGTATTTGGGATACCGCGAAAGAAGTCATTCGCGAACCGATGTTCGCGATGCTCATCATGGGTGCCGCACTCTATCTCGCGCTGGGTGAGACAGGCGATGGCATGCTGCTATTGGCGGCGGTCGTCATGGTGATCTCGCTCACGCTCTATCACGAGCGCCGGACCGATCGCGCGCTCGAAGCTCTTGCCGAATTATCCACGCCAAAGACTCGAGTCCTTCGCGAAGGGCGCGAGCAAAAAATTCCGAGTCACGAAGTGGTCGTCGGTGATCTGGTGATCGTCGCCGAGGGCGAGCGTGTACCCGCCGACGCCATACTCCGACGCAGCACTCATCTCGCGGTCGATGAATCGCTGCTGACGGGCGAGTCCCTCCCCGTCACCAAAAGACCGTCGCTCGAGGTCGTGCGTCTCGCGAGCAGCGGCACCCACGAAGAGCACGCGCTTTACTCAGGCACTCTGGTCACGGCAGGCCACGGCGTGTGCGAAGTGGCTCGTACGGGCACTCATACCGAACTCGCCCGCATCGGACGCACGCTCTCCGGCATCAGCACTGGCCGTACACGTCTGCAAGACGAGACCCAACGCGTCGTCCGCTGGCTCGCGCTGGCTGCCGTCATGGCATCGACAATGGTGGCCATCGTGCACGCCCTGACCCGGGGCGGTGCAACCTATGCGTGGGAGGAAGGGGGTCTCGCTGGGATCGCCATGGCCATGTCGATGCTCCCCGAAGAGTTCCCCGTCGTGCTGGCCGTCTTTCTGGCGCTTGGCGCCTGGCGGCTTTCGCAGGTCAATGTATTGACTCGACAGGTCGCGGCTGTCGAGGCACTGGGAGCCGCTACGGTGCTCTGCGTCGACAAGACCGGTACTTTGACGCGTAATCACATGACGCTGAGTCGGATGACCATCGGTTCGCATGAACTTGAGCTCGCCGCCGCAGAGTCGCTTCCCGAAGATTTCGCTGTGCTGCTGGCCACCGCGTTGCGCGCGAGTCATCCCTCGGCCGCAGACCTCGTGGATCGTGCGCTTGGCGAAGCGGCCCGTCTTTTCGATGCGGATGGTCGTGCGACGTGGGAGCCACTCAAAGAATTCCCACTCACTGCCTCAAAACCCATGGTGACCTGGACAGGCAGAGAGCCCGGTACAGGCACGCAGTGGGCCTGCGCAAAAGGAGCGCCTGAGGCGATCGCGGAGCTCTGTCATCTGTCGTCCGCTGCGCCCCGAGGTACCGGATGCCGTCGCCGAATGCCGGGCAGCGGGCATACGCGTGGTGATGATCACCGGCGATAACCCGACTACGGCCATCGCCATAGCCCGCGAGGCGGGTCTCGAGCACACCGCGACGGCTGCCACGGGTCGCGAGCTCGAAATACTCGACGATTCGGCTCTACTTTTGAAAGTGCGCGAGACCGACGTCTTTGCGCGCATTCGACCCGAGCAGAAGCTGCGACTAGTACAGGCGCTCAAAAGTCTCGGCGAAGTGATCGCCATGACCGGTGATGGGGTGAACGACGCCCCCGCGCTCAAGGCCGCCGATATCGGTGTCGCCATGGGGGGGCGCGGTACCGACGTCGCTCGCGAGGCAGCTGATCTTGTACTGCTCGATGATACTTTTTCCTCCATCGTCACCGGTATACGGCTCGGCCGTCGGATCTACGACAACATTCGCAAGGCGAGTGTTTTCATTCTCGCGGTGCATATTCCGATCGCCGGGCTTTCGATGATTCCCGTGATGACAGGCTACTGGCCGCTGTTGCTGCTGCCCGTGCATATCGTTTTTCTGGAATTCATCATCGATCCGGCCTGCACACTCGTCTTCGAGGGCGAGCGCGCCGAGCCCGATGTCATGCGCCGCCCACCCCGAAACGCGGGTGCCCGACTCTTTTCGCGAACGATGGTCGTGATCGGCATCACCCAGGGGCTTGGCATACTAGCCGAGTGCCTTGCCATATTTCTTTGGCGGTTCGGGTCCGTCGGTGTCGATCAGCTGCGCGCACTGACTTTCGTGACTTTGATCGCCGCGGTTTTGACGCTGATCATCGTCAATCGATCATGGACGGAATCTGCACTCGCGATGCTGCGCGAGCGGAACCTGCCATTCGCGATCGTGGCTCTCGCGAGCACGGTCATGCTCGCATTGGCACTCGGCGTACCCATGG
>JBJTAV010000147.1:0-18796 GCA_046091005.1 Gammaproteobacteria bacterium
TGTCGCGCTTGCCAAGGCGCAGCGCCCGGCGCACCGTCTCGGGCACGGTGGTCTGGTACCGGTCGGTCAGCGTCGACTCGACCTGCATGGCGGCGGGCATGGCTCTTCTCCGGCTACAAAGCTCTGCGTTAATAGTAATGCGACTGCATTGCCTTGGCAATGCGGTCGCATTGTCTGCGAGGATCAGACCGGCAGCGAAGCCAGGGCTTGCTGCAACGACCGGTACTGGCCTGCCGGGTCGGCCTTCACGTCGATGCCTTGGCCTCTGGCATCCTGCAACCCGCGTCTGGCCCACCGGTGAGGTGGGGCTTGATGTCGCGCCGGTACACTTGCGCAGTGCCCTCGGCAAAGATGTGCTGTTGGTTGAGCGCTTCGACCGAGTTTGGTCTGACGGCCTTTGGCGCAGACGTGCCATGGTGTCTGCGCTGACGATGTTCGAGCTCGATGAAATGTTGGCTGCCTATGCCAGTTACGAAAAACTGGCCGAGATCATTCGCCACCGATTCATCAACCCGAAAGCCACCTTGCGGGAATTGTTCTCTCGAATCGTCTTCAACATTCTGTGTGGCAACACCGATGACCACGCCCGCAACCATGCGGCGTTTTGGGATGGGCATCGGCTGACGTTGACGCCTGCGTACGACATTTGCCCGCAATCGCGATCCGGCCAGCAGGCCTCGCAAGCCATGCTCATCCGTGGCGCAGAGCGGGCGAGCCAAGTGGGGGTTTGCGTTGCTGCCGCGTCGGTGTTTCTGCTTAATGAGCAAGATGCCACCCAGATCATCAATCACCAGGTCAGGACCATTGAGCAAAAATGGCATGGCATTTGTGAAGAGGCGGCCTTGAGTGAAATAGACCAGGCGCTTCTCTGGCGACGCCAGTTTCTGAATCCTTTCGCTTTTATCAATGCCCCCGACGGCGTGCAGGTCCCGTTGCCGGGCTGAAATCAACCCGATTCATCTTGCGCCGTATCCCCGGGTTGCGCCGTACCCCCGGGCTGCCACGGGTTGATTAGTTCGATGCCGCAACCGCCGTAGTCGCTGATGTTCCGGGTTGCCACCGCGGCTTCGCGGGTAAGCGCGATCGCAGCGATCTGGCAGTCAAATTGGCTGATGGGATGCCCCGCAGCACGGCGTGCCGCAGCAATGCTGGCGTACGCGCGGGCCGCTGCGCGATCGAACGACAAAATGCGGTCGCGGAAATCCTCGGTGAGCAACCCTTCGATCGCGGTAGTCAGCAGAGTGCGCCGCTTGCCGGCGGGAAGAATGGCCGCCCCGAGGCGCAGTTCCGCCTCTCCGATGGTCGTGAAGTAGACGGTCGCGCCGTTCTGCGCCGACAACCACTGCTCAACATGTTTGGCAGGCTCGGGCCGCAGCAGTTCGGAGAGCACGTTGGTGTCGAGGATGATCACCGCGGCTTGGCGGCGAGTTGCGGCGGCTCGCGCATCGGCTCGCGCGTCGGCAGTGTGAGATCGGCACGCGCCGCTGGGCTGACTCGTGCGCGGATCGCCGCGGCAAGATCGCGCGGGGAGTCGGCGTCGCTCATGACTCGGCGAAGGATGTCGCGCGTCTCTTCCTCCATCGAGCGGCCGTGTTCGGCAGCCCGAATTTTCAGGCGCCGCTTGAGGTCGTCCTCGAGGTTGCGAATGGTGATGCTGGCCACGGCGAGGCTCCTTCAAAAAAAGATGATTTCATTGTATGCGTTGATTGCAATGCAATCAATTTACATCCTGGCGGTAAGGTGACGCAGCCGCGCGGGTGCGTTCGGCCGTAAACTACCGGTCTTCGATTGCGGCATACCTCGCCCCCGTAGCTCAGTGGATAGAGCGACCGCCTCCTAAGCGGTAGGTCGTCGGTTCAACTCCGGCCGGGGGCGCCATACCTCGCACGTCTTCGCTTGACGGCGCACTCCATGGTCGTCGGTTCAACTCCGGCCGGGGGCGCCATACCTCGCATGTACCGGGTCGCGGCACGTCCGCAACGCCCTTCGGGTAGAATGCGCCGGTTTCGATGGGTACCCGGGGGTTCGGATCTACATGGGCGCAACGCGCAGCGAGCAGCTCGCTACTTCTCCGCTTTACGGCAGCAACGCCGACTACGTCGAGTCACTCTACGAGCAATACCTGAACGACCCTGCGGGGCTGTCCCCGGCCTGGCGCGAATACTTCGCCAAGTTGCCGCGTCCCGCGGCGCCCGAGCCCTCGCACCGTGCAATTCAAGATGCGATCGCGGCCCGCGCGCAGGTGGCACGTCAGGTCGGCGGTGCCGTTGCGGCGGCCCTCGACGGCGATGCCAGCGCCAAGCAGGGTGCTGTCTCGCGTCTTGTGCAGATTTACGCCAACCGTGGCCACCTCGTCGCCAAGCTCGACCCGCTAGGCTTGACCCGCCGCGAGCGCCCGCGGGTGCTCGAGCTCGATTACTTTGGTCTCACCGAAGCCGATCTGGATACGCAGTTCTTCACCGGCAGTCGTTCGGACAAGGTGCCCGGTCGCGCCACGCTGCGCGAGATCATCGCCACGCTCGAGCACACCTATTGCGGATCGGTAGGGGCCGAGTTCGCGCATGTGTCGAACACCGAAGAGCGCCTGTGGTTGCAGGACGAGTTCCAGGCGGGACGCATGCACCATCGGTTCACGGACGATGAGCGCAAGAATATTCTTTGGGAGTTGACCGCGGCCGTGGTCCTCGAGCGTTACCTGCACACCAAATATGTGGGTCAAAAGCGCTTCTCGCTCGAGGGCGGCGATGCGCTCATCCCTTTGCTCGATGATCTCATCCAGTCGGCGGGTGGTGTCGGCGTCGAAGAATTCGTGATCGGCATGGCCCACCGCGGCCGTCTCAACGTGCTTGTGAATGTGCTCGGCAAGGCGCCCTCTGCGCTCTTCGGCGAGTTTGAAGGCAAGTACGACATTGCGCAGATCAAAGGATCCGGTGACGTGAAGTACCACAAGGGCTTCTCGGCCGATCTGCGCACGCCGGGTGGCAACGTGCACGTCGGCCTCGCGTTCAATCCTTCGCATCTCGAAGTCGTGAACCCGGTCGTCGAAGGCTCGGTGCGTGCTCGTCAGGAGCGCCGCAACGATGCGCTTGGCGAGCGTGTGGTGCCCTGTCTCATTCACGGTGACTCGGCGTTTGGCGGGCAGGGCGTCGTCATGGAGACGATGCAGTTGTCGCAGGCGCGCGGGTATTACACCGGCGGCACCGTGCATATCGTTGTCAATAACCAGGTGGGCTTCACGACGTCGAACCCGCAGGACATGCGTTCGACAATGTATTGCTCGGACGTCGCCAAGATGCTCGAGGCACCGATATTCCATGTCAACGGCGATGACCCTGAAGCAGTCGTGTTCGTATCGCGCCTCGCGATGCGCTATCGGCAGCGCTTCCACAAAGACGTGGTGATCGATCTCGTGTGCTATCGACGGCTCGGTCACAACGAAGCCGATGAACCGGCGGCCACGCAGCCTGTGATGTACAACGTCATCCGCAAGCATCCGACCACGCGCAAGCTCTACGCCGATCGCTTGATCGCCGATGGCGTGCTGACGCAGTTCGAGGCCGACGGTCTCGTGGAGCAATATCGTGCGGGCCTCGATGAAGGCCGGCCGCAGGCCAAAGCTTCGCTCGGCATGATCGGCAACCAGTACACGGTCGACTGGAGCGCGTACATGCGCAATATCGACTGGACAGCGCCGGTGCGTTCGGGCGTCGAAAAGAAACGTTTGCAGGCTCTCGGTGCGCGACTCGTCGCGGTGCCCGAGGGTCATGTGCTGCATCCGCGCGTGCAACAGGTTATCAATAATCGCTCAAAGATGATTGCGGGTGAGTTGCCGCTCGACTGGGGTTGCGCCGAGTCGCTCGCCTACGCGTCTTTGCTCGAAGATGGTTACGGGATTCGGATCTCGGGACAGGACTCGGGACGCGGCACGTTCTTTCATCGTCACGCGGTGCTGCACGATCAACAGACGGGTGCCACGCACGTGCCGCTCGAGCATGTGGCCGAGCGTCAGCGCTCATTCACGGTGATCGATTCGGTGCTCTCGGAAGAAGCGGTGCTCGCGTTCGAGTACGGTTATTCGCAGACCGACCCGGGTGTGCTCGTGATCTGGGAAGCGCAGTTCGGCGATTTCGCGAACGGCGCGCAGGTGATCATCGATCAGTTCATCAGCTCCGGCGAATCGAAGTGGGGTCGTTACTGCGGCCTCACGCTGTTCCTGCCGCACGGGTACGAAGGGCAGGGGCCCGAACACTCATCGGCGCGTCTCGAGCGCTTTTTGCAGTTGTGTGCCGAAGCGAACATGTCGGTGTGCGTGCCGTCGACGCCCGCACAGATGTTCCACATGCTGCGTCGCCAAATGCTGCGCGAGTTCCGCAAGCCTCTCGTCGTGATGACGCCGAAGAGTCTGCTGCGTCACGAGATGTCGGTATCGACGCTCGCCGATCTTGAGAAGGGCTCGTTCCGCAATGTCATCGATGAGGTCGAGGAGCTCGATCGTAGTCAGGTTCGTCGCATCGTGTTCTCGAGCGGCAAGGTTTATTTTGATCTGCTGAAGGCGCGCCGCGCCGCGGGGCAGACCGATGTTGCACTCGTTCGCCTCGAGCAGATTTACCCCTTCCCCGCCGAAGATTACGCAGCCGTGCTCGAGCGCTATCCGAATGCGCGCGAAGTCGTCTGGTGCCAGGAAGAGCCGCAAAATCAGGGTGCGTGGTATCCGATTCGTCATCGCCTCGAGCGCACGCTCGCGGGCAAGCGAGTTCTGCTGTACGCAGGGCGCCCGCCCGCGGCAGCCCCGGCGACCGGCATCGGCAAGATCCACGACACCGAACAGGCGAATCTCGTCAAGGCGGCGCTGACCTCGGTCGCCCGCGAAGATGACACCCGCATTACCAAGCGTCTCTCGGAAGAGGCGTCCGAGCCTGCACGCGCCGCCGGCGGCGGCGGTCGCAAGCGTTGATCACGAAAACTTTGAGCAACACCATGGAAATCCGCGTTCCCCAGCTCCCCGAATCCGTCGCCGATGCGACCCTTGTCTCCTGGCGCAAGCAGCCCGGTGAAACCGTCAACCGTGACGAGAACCTCGTCGATCTCGAAACCGACAAGGTCGTGCTCGAGGTACCGGCGCCCGCCACGGGGGTAATCAAAGAAATCAAGGTGCAGCCGGGTGCCACCGTCAAAAGTGGCGATCTGCTCGCGATCTTCGAGGCTGGCACGACGGCAGCGGCGGTGCCTGCAGCCAAGGCCGTATCGGCATCTGCCGCCAAGGGCGCGGGCGAGAAACTCGGGCCAGCCGCGCGACGCGTCGTCGAGGAGACGGGTGTCGACCCCGCGGCCGTCAGTGGCTCGGGCCGCGATGGTCGCGTGACCAAGGGCGATGTGGTTGCCCATGCGGCCAAGCAGGCGCCAGCGCCAGCATCTGCGGCCGCACCCGCACCCGCGCCTGCACCTGCCGCCGCAAAGACGCAGCCCAAGGCCGTGAGCGCAGCGCCCCCGGGGCCGCGCGCGGAGCAGCGCGTGCCCATGACGCGTCTGCGACAACGAATTGCCGAGCGTCTGGTGCAGGCGCAGCACACGGCGGCGTTGCTCACCACGTTCAACGAAATCGATCTCACCGCCATCAATGAATTGCGGGCCCGTCACAAGGATCGCTTCGAGAAGCAGCACGGCGTGAAGCTCGGCTTCATGTCGTTCTTCGTCAAGGCGAGCATCGAAGCGCTGCGCAAGTTTCCGGTGATGAATGCCGCCGTCGACGGCAACGACATCATCTATCACGAGTACTACGACGTCGGCGTGGCGGTCTCGACCGATCGCGGGCTTGTGGTGCCTGTGCTGCGCAACGCCGAGAACATGGGCTTCGCCGAGATCGAACGCCAGATCGTCGATTACGGCAATCGCGCCCGTACAGGCGGTCTCGCGCTCGAAGATTTGCAGGGCGGTACCTTCACCATCACCAACGGCGGCGTGTTCGGCTCCTTGCTATCGACGCCCATCGTCAATGCGCCGCAGAGCGCCATCCTCGGTATGCACAAGATCCAGGATCGGCCGGTCGTGGTGAATGGTCAGGTCGTCGTGCGGCCCATGATGTATCTCGCGGTGAGCTATGACCATCGCATCATCGATGGTCGCGAGGCCGTGCAGTTCCTGGTGGCGATCAAAGATTGCCTCGAGGATCCGGGTCGCATGCTGCTCGGACTTTGAATGCCATGAGTGATTTCGACGTCATTGTGATTGGTGGGGGTCCTGCGGGATATCCGGCCGCCATCCGCGCCGGGCAGAACGGCCTGAAGGTTGCCTGCATCGACGAGTGGAAGAACTACGACGGCAGCACGGCCTTTGGTGGCACTTGCCTCAATGCGGGCTGCATTCCCTCGAAGGCGCTGCTCGAGTCCTCCGAACTTTTTCACCGGGCGCAGGCCGAGTTCGCCACCCACGGCATCAAGACCGGTCCGGTCGCGATCGACATTGCGGCGATGCAAAAGCGCAAGGCGGGCATCGTCAAAACCATGACCGGTGGCATCGTGCAGTTGCTCAAGTCAGCCGGTGTGACGGCGCTGCAGGGTCACGGCAAGTTGCTCGCGGGTCGTCAGGTCGAGTACACGGCGCACGATGGCAGCGTCAAAGTTTTCACGGCCAAGCACGTGGTGCTCGCGAGTGGATCGCAGCCGATGCCACTCAAGACGGCGCCGTTCGAGGGCAAACATATCGTCGACAGCTGGGGTGCACTCGAGTTCACGAGCGTGCCGAAGCGTCTCGGCGTCATCGGTGCTGGGGTCATTGGTCTTGAGCTCGGCAGCGTGTGGCGACGCCTCGGTGCCGACGTGGTGGTGCTCGAGGCCATGCCGACTTTTCTGGCGATGGCAGATCAGCAGCTCGCCAAAGAAGCGCTGAAGCATTTCAAGAAGCAGGGCTTGGATCTGCGTTTGGGTGCCAAAGTGACCGCGGCCGCCGTCAAGGGCGATGAGGTCGAGGTCAGCTACACCGACGCCGCGGGGGGTACGCAATCTTTGACGGTCGATCGGTTGATCGTCTGCATCGGTCGTCGCCCCTTTACGGGCAATCTGCTTGCCGAGGGCTCGGGCGTGGCGATCGATGAGCGCGGGTTCATCCAAGTGGATGATCACTGTCACACCGGCGCCGAAAATGTCTGGGCGGTGGGCGACTGCGTACGCGGCCCGATGCTCGCGCACAAAGGCAAGGAAGAGGGCGTTGCGGTGGCCGATCGCATCGCCGGGCTTTACTCGCATGTGAACTATGACGCTATTCCGTCGGTGGTCTACACGGCGCCCGAGATCGCTTGGGTCGGGGCCACCGAAGAGCAGGTCAAAGCGAGCGGCCGCGAATACAAGGTCGGCAGCTTTCCATTTCTTGCAAGCGGTCGCGCGCGTGCCATGGAGTCGGGTCAGGGTTTTGCCAAAGTCATCGTCGCCAAAGATGACGATCAAATTTTGGGTGTGCACATCATCGGACCCATGGCGGGCGAACTGATCGCCGAAGCCGTGCTCGCGATGGAGTATTCGGCGAGCGCCGAAGATCTGCAGCGCACCATCCACGCGCATCCGACGCTCTCCGAGGCTTTGCACGAAGCGGCGCTCGCCGCCGACAAACGCGCGATCGACATGCCGCTTCGCTGATCTCGTCTCAGGCGCTGCGCCTGACCGAGATCACGTTTTCGACCGCAGCCAGTCGGCGCGACAAATCCGCGAGTTGTGCAAGATCGCGTACGCGCGTACGCAGAATCGTGGTCGCAGTGCCGCGCGCGCGGTCGGTCGTGGTCTGCAGACTCTCGAGGCTGAGATTGGCCGTCGCAACGAGATCAGAGAGATCGCGCACGAGTCCGCGCCGATCCCAAGCCATGATCGACAACTCCACGGCGATCGTCGCTGATCCATCGTCGCTCCAATCGACGCGCAAACAGCGCTCGGGATGAGTCGTGCGCATGCGTAGCAGACTCGCGCAGCGTGCGGCATGTACCGTGACCCCGCGGCCCAAAGTCACATAGCCGAGTACGGCTTCCGGTGGCACCGGCGCGCAGCATTTGGCAAAGGTCATCGGCAGATCGCCCACACCTTCGATCTGCACGGGACTGCCTGATCGAGCGGTGCTCGGTGCCTTGCGTGCTCGACGGGTTTTGGCAGGCGATGACGGGCGTGCGTGCAGGTCATCGGTCGCTGCGCGCGCGGGGCTGGGCGCAAGCCGTGCGGCCGCGTGCAGCAGCTGAGCCACCGACACCTCGCCTTCACCCAACCAGCGAAAGAGCTGCGCTGAATCATTGGCCTTGAGTTCGTTGGCGAGCGCCGAGACGTGCTCGAGCGTGATGCCGAGTCGCGACAACTCGCGCTCGACGAGGGTGCGACCCGCCGCTTCGTTTTCACTGGCATCGACCCGCCTGAACCAGCTGCGAAGTTTGGCGCGACTGCGCGGCGAGGCGAGAAAGCCGTCCTGAATCAGCCAGTCACGACTTGGCGATTCGTGCTTGCCGGCGATGATCTCGATGACCTGGCCGTTCTCGAGCGGCTGGGTGAGCTGCACGATGCGTCCGTTCACTTTCGCGCCGCGACAGCGATGACCGAGGCTGGTGTGTACCTGATAAGCAAAATCGAGCGCGGTCGCGCCGCGCGGCAGGTCGACCACTTCGCCGCGGGGCGTGAGTGCATAAACACGATCCTCGAACAGCTCCGCACGTACCCGGTCAATGAAATCGGGATCATTCGGGCTCGCCCCGCCGTCGGTCGGCTCAAGCAACTGCCGTACCCACTCGATCTTGCGCTCATAGTTGGCGTTGCGCGGACCGTCTTCTTTGTAACGCCAGTGTGCCGCCACGCCGAGTTCGGCTTGCTCGTGCATCTCGCGGGTGCGAATCTGGATTTCCACCGCTTTGCCGCCAGGGCCGATCACGGCGGTATGAATCGACCGATAAAAATTATCTTTGGGCGTGGCGATATAGTCGTCGAACTCGCCGGGGATATACGTCCAGCGACCATGTACGGCACCGAGCGCGGCATAGCAATCGGGAACACTCGCACAGACAATGCGCACGGCGCGCACGTCAAAGAGCTGCTCGAAAGAGAGACCTTTGCGCTGCATCTTGCGATGGATGCTGAAGATGTGTTTAGGCCTGCCATACACTTCGGCGCTCAGGCCTTCGCGTGCCAGCAAATCATTGATCTCGACACGCAGATCCGTGATGTAGCGCTCGCGGTCGGCGCGTCGTTCGGCCAGTGCGCTGGCGATAGCCTTGTATTGTTCGGGCTCGAGATACCGAAAGGCGAGATCCTCGAGCTCCCACTTGACCTGCCAGACACCGAGCCGATTCGCGAGCGGTCCGAATACCGCACGCGCCTCGCCCGCGAGTCGTCGACTCAGCGCTACGGGCAGGGTTTTGGCGGCGCGCAGACGAGCAAGTTGAATGCCGATCCGTGCCACCACGAGTCGTGGGTCGGCGACGATGGCGAGCAGCATCTTGCGCAACACCTCGGCCTGCGCCTCATCGAGGCGCTCACCGTCGCGCCACTGCGCTTGACCCCCAAAGTCGCCGAGGCGAGTCAGTTCTTGAGCTGCGGCAAAGGCTGCAGGCTCAAAGCCCACCGGGACTTTGTCAGGCAGTTTTCCCTCAGCGGCTTCGTGCAGCAAAACGCCCGCGGCGAGCGTGATGTCTTCGGTCAGAGCGCCGACGAGTCGCGCCGCCGGCATCGCCTCGTTGAGACGATCGGCGCTGTAATCCGCATCGCGCAAAAGGTTCGTCGCGCGCTCGAGAGCGCGCTGCATGGCATCGGATATGGGCTCTGCGATTTGCATGCTGCGGATGCCGCTTCGGCTGCCGGCACTGGGTGTTTCCAGCTATCATACGCGTGTCATTTTTCGGCGTATTTCCGGGGTCGCGAGCGCATGACGCGTTATCGGTCCAAGTCCTGGCGAAACTACCGACCGGAAGCACCCGGGGCGGTCGACTCCCCGCCGCCGCTAGTCAGCGCCAACTGCCGCATCCTCGGCATTGATCCCGGTTCGCGTCGTCTCGGTTACGGGGTCATCGATGTAGTCGGCCCCGATACCCGCTGCGTGGCCCACGGGCGTATCGAGGTTGATGGTCTGCCCATGGTCACGCGCCTCGCGCGGCTCCACGCGGGCGTGAGGGATCTCATCGTTCAGCATGCGCCGCAGGAGATTGCCATCGAAAAAGTATTCGTCAACCGCAATGTCGACAGTGCGCTCAAACTTGGGCAGGCACGCGGCGCGGCTCTGGCCGCACTCGATGGTCTCGAGATCGCGGAATACGCGCCTCGCGCCATCAAGCTCGCGACGGTGGGTTTTGGTGGTGCCGAGAAAATGCAGATCGCCCACATGATGCGCGCGGTGCTCAAAGTCGAGGGACGGCTCACGGCCGACGCCGCCGATGCGCTCGCCGTGGCACTGTGCCATGCGCAGCATCGACGCCTTGCCGGACTGATTTCAGGTCGCCTCGCCAACGGTACTCGTGGTACCGGAGCCGCAGGATGATCGGGTCGTTGCGCGGGCGTATTGCGGTCAAGGCACCGCCGCAACTCTTGCTCGAGGTGAGCGGGGTCGGGTACGAGCTCGAAGCGCCGATGTCGACCTTCTACGGCTTGCCGGCCGTGGGCGAGGAGGTGCGTCTGCTGACGCATCTCGTGATCCGCGAAGATGCGCATATTCTCTACGGCTTTGCGACGCAGGCCGAGCGCCAACTCTTTCGCAATCTGCTCAAAGTGTCGGGCGTCGGTCCAAAGATTGCACTCGGCATTTTGTCGGGGACCACGGTCGAGGGATTCGCATCCTGCGTGACCACCAACGATGTCAGCGCGCTTACGCGGATACCGGGGGTCGGGCGCAAGACGGCCGAGCGGCTCGTGATCGAGATGCGCGATCGATTGGTCGATGCCGAGGCGGTTGCGATCACTGCGCCCGAGATGAGCACTGCGGGTGTCGAGGGCGAGGCGTTCTCGGCGCTGGTGGCGCTCGGTTACAAGCCTGCCGAAGCGACCCGGCTCATCAAGGCGGCTGCTGCAGGCGAGGGCGGCGTCAGCAGCACTGAAGATCTCATTCGCCGTGCGCTGCAGGGGGCCTTGCGATGAACGAACGGCTGGTGAGTGCAGAGGGCGGGCGCGATGACGAGGCGATCGATCGGGCAATCCGCCCCAAACGCCTCGCCGACTACGTCGGCCAGCGTCCCGTCAAAGAACAACTCGAAATCTTCGTGGGCGCGGCGCGCGCGCGCGAAGAGGCGCTCGATCACGTCTTGATCTTTGGTCCGCCGGGCCTCGGAAAAACCACGCTGGCCAATATTTTGGCCGCGGAGCTCGGGGTGAGTTTGCGCCAGACCTCGGGCCCCGTGCTCGAGCGACCGGGTGATCTCGCGGCAATCCTCACCAATCTGCAACCGCGCGATGTGCTCTTCGTCGATGAAATTCATCGTCTCTCGCCGATTGTCGAAGAGGTGCTCTATCCGGCCATGGAGGACTACCAACTCGACATCATGATCGGCGAGGGTCCTGCGGCGCGCTCGATCAAATTGTCGCTGCCGCCGTTTACTTTGGTCGGTGCCACGACGCGCGCCGGGCTTTTGACCTCGCCGCTACGCGATCGCTTCGGGATCGTGCAGCGCCTCGAGTTTTATGACGTCGCCGATCTCACCAGCATCGTGCAGCGCTCTGCGGGCATTCTCGGGGTGCCGCTCGAACCCGAAGGTGCCGTGCGCCTTGCCGAGCGCTCGCGCGGCACGCCACGCATTGCCAATCGTTTGCTGCGCCGCGCCCGCGACTACGCGCAAGTCAAGGGCGATGGCACGATCACGGCACGCCTCGCCGTGGCCGCCCTCGATCTACTCGAAGTCGACCCGGTCGGGTTCGACTCGCTCGATCGCAAGCTTCTGACCACCATCATCGAAAAGTTTGAGGGTGGCCCTGTGGGCATCGACAGCCTCGCGGCAGCCATTGGCGAAGAGCGCGGCACACTCGAAGATGTCATCGAGCCCTTTTTGATCCAGCAAGGATTTTTGATGCGCACGGCCCGCGGCCGCGTGGCGACGCGCACCGCCTATTTGCACTTCGGATTCGCGCCCCCGCAGCGCCCGGGAGGCGCGATACCGCTTTTCGAGGAGGGTACGTGAGCACGTTCAGCGTGCCGGTCCGAGTCTATTGGGAAGATACCGATGCAGGTGGCGTGGTCTATTACGCCAACTATCTGCGCTTTCTCGAGCGCAGTCGTACCGATTGGTTGCGCAGCAAAGGCATTTCGCAGCATGCGCTGGCGGCGGCTCGCGGCGTGCAGTTCATGGTGCTCGCGGTCAACATCGAGTACAAAGCGGCGGCCCGTCTCGATGACCTGCTCGAGGTCAGCTGCGAAGTCGAGCCCGAGGGGCGCACCACGGCCATCTTTCATCAAAAGATCTGGCGCGAGTCGGTCGCAGCGGCTGAGTCGGGCGCAGCGGCTGAGTCGGGCGCAGCGGGCGAGCGCGAACTTTTGGTTGAAGCGCGAGTCCGTGTGGTGTGCGTGGATGCAAAGACGCTGCGACCGCAGCGCATGGGGGAGTACATCCAGTGAACGATTTATCCATCTTGCGCCTCATCATCGAGGCCACCATCGTCGTGCAGCTCGTGATGCTGATGCTGGTCGGTGCGTCGGTCTATTCCTGGAGCATTGTCTTTCGCAAGCGCGCAGTACTCGGTCGCGCCAAAGAAAACCTCGAGCGCTTCGATCGCGATTTTTGGTCGGGTGGCGATCTGGCTACGCTCTACAAGGCGATCGAGTCGCGCGGTAACGCCATCGGTATCGACAGCATTTTCCAGGCAGGCTTCAGCGAATTCGCAAGACTGAGCCAGCAGGGTGTCGAGGCTGTCGAGGTGCTGCTCGAAGGCGCGCGTCGCGCCATGAAAGCGCAGCAAATCAAAGAAATCGAGTACCTCGAGAAGGGGCTCTCGAGTCTTGCGACCGTGGGCTCGACCAGTCCCTATGTCGGTCTCTTTGGCACGGTGTGGGGCATCATGCACGCCTTTGTGGGCTTGGGGTCGGTGCAGCAGGCGACGCTCGCAACCGTGGCGCCCGGCATCGCTGAAGCACTGATCGCGACGGCGATCGGCCTCTTTGCGGCGATCCCGGCGGTGGTGGCGTACAACCGATTCGCCGATCAGGTGTGGCGTCTCGAGGCGCGCTATGACGCTTTTATGGAAGAGTTCTCGACCATTCTGCAGCGTCACGCGACGCGCAGCGGTCACTGAGGTCGTAGCCCATGGCACTTGCAGGTCGTGGTCGCAAGCCGATGAGCGAGATCAACGTCGTGCCCTACATCGACGTGATGCTCGTGCTGCTCATCATTTTCATGGTGACTGCGCCGCTGCTCACGCAAGGCGTCAAAGTGGATCTACCCGATGCCAATGCGCCCGCCATCGATCCGGCCGAGTTGCAAAACCGTCCGCCGCTCGTGCTCTCGGTCGATCGTCTGGGTCGGCTCTATCTCAACCAAGGCGAGAACCCCGATGAACCGCTCGAAGATGCCATGATCGAAGCGCGCGTCGCGGCGATTTTGCGCAATGCGCCCGGGGTGCCGGTGTTCGTCAAAGGCGATCGCGATGTGCCCTATGGTCGCGTTGTCGAAGCGATGGTGTTGCTGCAGGGCGCGGGCGCCAAAAAAGTCGGTTTTTTGACTGACCCCGTGAATATCCGAGGTGCGCGTTGAGGTCGCCATGCCGAGCGTAATGGAGCGCTGGCGACCCTATTTGCTGTCGATTGCGGTGCACGCTGCGCTGCTGCTCGTCATCGTCGTGCTCAGTCTCGATGCCTGGAAAGAAATTTGGCCGGACGAGCCCGAGACAGCGCAGGCTCTGGCCATCGAAGCCGTGCCGATCAATGGCGAAGAGCTCGCGCGTCTTGCGCGTCGCCCGCCCGCGGTGCCCGCCCCTGAGGTGGAGCCACCGCAGGCCATCGAGCTACCGCCGGCCATCGAGCCACCCCAAGAGACGGAGCCCAAACCCGAAACGCCGCCGAAGCCGACGGCGGCAGAGCGCGCCGCGGAGCGCGCGGCCGAGCGCGCGGCCGAGCGCGAGGCAGAACTTGCCGCGGAGCGGGAAGCCGCGCGTAAAGCGAACGAGGCGCGTTCGGCGGCCGAGGCAAGCCGTAAAGCGAGCGAAGCTCGCGCTGCGGCAGACGCCAAAAAATTCGCTGACGAAGTCGCTGCCGAAGAGCGACGTCGTGAGGACGATGCCCGGGTCCGCGCCGAGCGCGAAGCCGCGCTGCAGCGTGACTTGGCCGCCGAGGTAGAGGCCGCTGAGGCGGCGGCTGCGGCACGCGCTGCAGCGGCCCGCAAGGCCTCGCTCTCGGCACAATGGGCGGCCGCGATTCAGGCGCGCGTGCAGCGGGCCTGGATTCGTCCGGCTTCGGCCGTCGCCGGTCTCGATTGCCGCCTCGCGGTGACGCAGGCGCCGGGTGGCACGGTGTTGAGCGCCGAGGTCCGCAGTTGCAACGGGGATGACACGGTTCGGCAGTCGATCGAGGCTGCGGTGTTTCGCGCCTCGCCACTGCCGCCGCCGCCCGATCCCTCGCTTTTCGAACGCAATATCGAGTTGAGGTTCAGGCCCAATGATTAATTCGATTCAAACTGCACGGCGAGGGCTGCTGTCTTGCGCGCTGCTCGTTTTCTTTGTTCTGAGCCCGCGAGCGGCCGAGGCGCAACTGCAGGTCGATATCACCTCCGGCGTGACAGCGCCCATTCCGATCGCCATCGAAGATTTCGCGGCCGATCCGCAGACCTCCGCCGAGGTGATCCGGCAAAATCTTGCGCGCAGCGGGCGTTTCATCGTGGGTGTTCGGACGGCCTCGGATTATCTGGTCTCGGGCCGGGGAGCGTCGGCGCCGATGGACGCACCACGATCGATTTCGAGCTGCTCAATTTACTCAACGGCCAGCGCTTGTTGATCGAGCGTGTGACCAGCCCGCCTACGGCCTGGCGCAATGCGGCGCATCGCATCAGCGATCGCATCTATCAAAAAATCATTGGCTCGCGCAGCGCCTTCGCCACGCGCATTGCCTATGTATCGGTCGACGGTCAACCGCCGAGTCAACGCTATCAGCTGATCGTGGCGGATGCCGACGGCGAGAACGCGCGCGTGATTTTGCAGTCGCGTTTGCCGTTGATGTCGCCTGCGTGGTCGCCCGATGGTGAATCGATTGCCTACGTGTCTTTCGAGACGCGTGCTGCGGCCATTTATTTACAAAAAGTGCGCACCGCAGAGCGACGTCGGGTCTCGGGTCGACCCGGTGTGAACAATGCGCCCGCCTGGTCCCCCGATGGCCGCAAGCTCGCCCTCACGCTCTCCTCGGGCAGCGGCAATCTTGATGTGCATGTGCTCGAGCTCGATACGGGTGTGCTCACGCGTGTTACCGATCATCCGGCCATCGACACCGAGCCCGTATGGTCGATCGATGGCAGTCAAATATATTTCACCTCGGATCGCGCGGGCGGACCGCAGGTCTATCGCGCGGAGCCGGTCGCAGGCGCTCGGCCGCAGCGCATCACTTTTGTCGGCAACTACAATGCGCGACCGCGAGTGAGTCCGGATGGCAAGCAGCTCGCATTGGTCACGCGCGAGGGTGGGGCGTATCGGATTGCACTGCAGGATCTCGGGAACGGCACGGTGCGGGTGCTGTCGAAGGGCCAGCAAGATGAGTCCCCGGCGTTCTCGCCCGATGGCGGCACGCTGATCTACGCCGCGCGTGAGCGCGGTCAGCGCGTGCTCGAAACGGTGAGTGCCGACGGCCTTGTTTTGCAGCGTCTCAAGGCCGATCGCGGTGAAGTTCGCGAGCCCGGCTGGGGTCCGTTTCTGCCTTGAGCGCTTCTGTCATGACCTTGCCGTCATGCGATAATTCGCCTTTCTTTGGGAGACTACGACACATGAAACATATTGCTGCGATCCTGCTGATCCTGGGCTTGCTGGCTGCCTGCAAATCCGCGCCGCCGCCGAAGAGCGAGAGTGCGGGTGAACTTGCGCCGCGGTCGGATGCCTCGGCGATCGCGCAGCCCGATGACTCTGCGGGTGCTGTCTCTGCAGGCGAGGTCGGAAACGATGTCGAGTCCACGGTGGTGTTGCCGCCCGAACTGCAGGGTCGCACGGTGATCTACTTCGCATTCGACAGCGATAGCATCAGCGCCGAAGATCAGGCATTGGTTGCGGCCCATGCGCGCTTCATGTCGAGCAAGGCAGGTTTGCGCCTGCGACTCGAAGGTCACACCGACGAGCGCGGCTCGCCCGAATACAACATTGGTCTTGGTGAGCGACGTGCGCAGGCGGTGCGCCGCGCTTTGGGACTGCAGGGCGTTGCCGACTCGCGGGTCGCGACGGTGAGCTATGGCGAAGAGCGGCCTGCGGCAACCGGCGAGAACGAAGACGCCTACTCCCGCAATCGTCGCGTCGAACTCGTTTATCTCGGAGGTTGAGCGCGTGAAACGCATGGCGGTCATCGCAGGGTTTGTTGTGCTCGCCTCGGCCGTAGTGTCGCCCGCGTTCGCGCAGTCGACCCGGGCGCGGCTCGATGATCTCGAGTTGCGCATGCGACAAACCGAAGAAACCCTGCGCGGTCAGGCTCTCGTCGAAATGTCGCAGCGCCTCGACACCCTCGAGAGTGACCTGCGCGGACTGCGCGGCGATCTCGAAGTCTTGCAAAAAGAAAATGAAGACCTGCGCAAGCGTCAGCAAGACCTCACCAAAGATTTCGCGCTACGGATCGCCGAGCTCGAGAACAAAATGACGGCCCTGCAGGCGGCTGCGCCGCCAGCTGCCGTTGAAGAGCCGAGGCCCGCCACCGAGTCACTCGCCGTCGGCGAAAGCGCGCCGCTGCCGCCGGCGGCCGCGCCTGCCACATCTACTGCGGCTGCGACATCCGCCGCACCTCGCGCATCTACCTCACCTGTAGTTACGGCCCCTGAATCGCCGGCGGCTGCCGAGCGCCCCGAGCTGCTCTATGGCCGCGCCTTCGATGCGCTCAAAGCATCGAAATTCCCCGAAGCCCTCGCCGGGATGCGCGATTTTTTGCTCAAGCATCCGTCGCATCCGCTCGCCGATAACGCGCAGTACTGGTTGGCGCAGACGCACTATGTGACGCGTGACTACGGGCAGGCCATCGATGCCTTTGCGGCGTTCATCGCGCGCTCGCCCGATGCGAGCCGTGTGCCCGATGCGCTGCTCAAAAAAGGCATCAGCGAATTCGAGTTGGGGCGCACCGCCAACGCGCGCGCGACGCTCGATGAGGTGGTGCGGCGCTTCCCGCAGAACGATGCAGCGCGCCTCGCGCGCGAGCAACTCGCGCGCATGCGCTGAGGCCATGGCGAGCGAGAGTCGGCTCAAACTCACCGAGATTTTTCGCTCGCTGCAGGGCGAGGCGGACTCGGTGGGTATCCCCACGGTGTTCATTCGGCTCACCGGTTGCCCGCTGCGCTGCCACTATTGCGATACCGCCTACGCGTTTCACGGCGGCGCATGGTGGAGCCTGAGCGACATTCTGGCGCGGGTTCGTGAGCTCGAAGTCAGCCATGTGTGTGTCACGGGTGGCGAGCCGCTCGCGCAACCTGCGGTGTTCAAACTCATGCCTGCCTTGTGCGATGCCGGATATCGCGTGTCGCTCGAGACGAGCGGCGCGATGTCGCTGGAGCGTGTCGATCCGCGGGTGGTCAAGGTCGTCGATATCAAAACTCCGGGCTCGGGCGAAGAGGCGCGCAATCGTTACGACGAGTTGCTGCGGCTTTCGCCCACCGATCTCGTCAAATTCGTGATCACGCATCGTGCTGACTACGAATGGAGCCGAGCGCAATTGCGCGAACGTGCGCTCGATGCGTGCTGCACGGTGCTTTTTTCGCCGAGTCATGCGCAACTGCCGGCGCGGCAACTCGCTGACTGGATCCTCGAAGATCGTTTGCCGGTGCGCTTTCAGATTCAGCTGCACAAATATCTTTGGGGCGATGTGCCGGGCAAATGAGCGCGCACACGCAGAGCGAGGACAAGGCCCGACCGCGAGCCGTGGTGCTGCTCTCGGGCGGGCTCGATTCAGCGACGGTACTCGCTTTGGCGAACGAACAGGGATACGAAACCTACGCGCTTTCGGTCCACTACGGTCAAAGACACTCTTCAGAGCTCGACGCTGCCGCACGCATCGCTCAGGCCTTGGGAGCGCGCGAGCATCGGGCAATGGGAGTCGACTTGGCCGGCATCGGCGGCTCTGCGCTCACCGATCCCGCGATCGCGGTGCCCACGACACCCTCCACCGGGATCCCCTCGACCTACGTACCCGCGCGAAACACGCTGATGCTGAGCCTCGCGCTCGGCTGGGCCGAGGTGCGGGGCGCCCGTGCGCTCTTTATTGGCGTCAATGCGGTCGATTATTCGGGCTACCCCGATTGTCGCCCTGAATTCATCGCGGCCTTTTCCGAGGTGGCCCGGCTCGGTACTCGCGCCGGGGTCGAGGGTGCGCCGCTGCGCATCGAGGCGCCGCTCATCAGCCTGAGCAAAGCCGAGATCATCCGCGAGGGTGTGAGGCTCGGGGTCGACTATGCGCTGACGGTGTCCTGCTATCAGGCCGACGCAGAGGGCCGGGCCTGCGGCCGCTGCGACAGCTGCCGCCTGCGACATGAAGGTTTTGTGGCCGCAGGTGTGCCCGATCCGACGCGGTATGTGTAAAATCCGCGCCCTCTCATCTGGCACGGGTCCTTAGCTCAGTCGGTAGAGCAGCTGGCTTTTAACCAGTTGGTCGCGCGTTCGAATCGCGCAGGACCCACCATCCCCCGTCAATCCCGCAAACCCTG
>JBJTAV010000148.1:0-14008 GCA_046091005.1 Gammaproteobacteria bacterium
AACACCGCACCCGGCCCGAAGACGATGCGCCCATCAATCGGCAGGTCCCCGGCCAAGACCGTCAGTGCGGCAATGCGGTCGTACATCGCGCCTTGCGGATTGGCAAAAGTGAACCGACGCGCACCCTGCATGACCGTCCACTCGACCATGGGATCGGAACCAAAAACATTGCCGATGACATCGCGCACGTCGAGGATCAAAAGTCCGCGGGCGGTCAGCAGCAGATAATCGACATGCAGCAGACCCCCGCTGCCATCGGGCAAGGCGACATCACGCAAATGATCGACCGAAACGGCTTCGATGAGTCGGCGGCGCCGTTGTCGCTCGCGGTACTGTCGATACCAGCGCCATCCCACCGTGACGCCGATGCCGACCAGCACACCCACCGTCACCGCGATACCAGCGATCAGCCAGCGCTCGGAAAAGTCGAAGTCCCTCACGATCAACCGAGTGCAGCGCGTAGATCGCTTAACGTGCTGCCGATTTCTTCGTAGCGGCTCGGCCGATCGAGCAACTCCGCCAGCGAGGGTGGTACAGGCACTTTGCCACCGATCAACGGTTCGACAGTCTCCGGAAACTTGGCGGGCGACGCCGTCGACACGACGCACCAGTGATGCGAGTGCCGATTCTCAGCCGAGAGCCGGGCCCAAGCCTCGGCGCCCACCGCCGTATGCGGACACCAGATCTCGCCGAAACGCCCGTAGTCGCTGCGCACTCGCGCCTCGATGGCCGCATCGTCGATGCTGACCGCCGTCACCGCGTCGCGCAAGGCATCGAGTTGCGGGAAAAGATCACGCAGTCGCTCCATGTTCGAGGGATGCCCGACATCCATTGCCGAAGCCAGCGTCGCCGTACTTGACCGCGGCCGCCAATCGCCACTCGAGAGATAATCGGGCACGGTTCGATTGGCGTTGTGCGCCAAAAGCACATCGCCGATCGGCAGACCCATATGGCGAGCCCAAATGCAGGCGACTGCATTGCCGAGATTGCCACTCGGAATGATGAACGACAATTTCGAGCCACGCTCGCGCCACCACTCCAGACTGCTCGCTGCGTAATACACCGCTTGCGGCAACAGTCGACCAAGATTGATGCTGTTCGCCGACGACAGCTGATGACGGGCACGACGCGCTTCATCGACGACCGCCTCTTTCACCATCCGCTGGCAATCATCGAAAGTGCCGCGCACGGCAAAACTGCGCACATTGTCGCCCCAGCAGGTCAGCTGTCGTTGCTGCGTAGGCGAAACCAGCCCCTTCGGAAATAGTACTGTCACCGCAAGACCTGTCCGACGGTGAAACGCGGCGGCTACGGCGCCGCCCGTGTCACCCGAAGTGGCGACCAAAACATTCAGCGTGGGTTCGCGGGGGTCACGCAAGCGCTCGAAACAGGCAGCTAAAAATCGCGCGCCAAAATCCTTGAAAGCTGCCGTCGGCCCATGAAAGAGCTCGAGCACCTGCAGACCACCGTCAGCCTCGCTACCACGGACAACATGTCTAGGCGCCGGAAAATTGAAAGCGTCGCGCAGGATTGCTGCCATCTGCGACTCGAGACGATCACCGGCAGCAAACGGTGCCAGCAGCCGCTCGCCGACCTCGGGCAAAGACGCAACTCCGTCGAAATCTTTGATCGTGAACGCGGGCCACTCGATCGGCACGTAAAGCCCGCCATCGGGTGCAAGACCCCGCAGCAGCGCCGTCGAAAATCCCACCCGCTCGGGCGCACCGCGCGTACTGCGAAATTCCATCGGCGATTTCACTGTGCGACGACGCGCGCACCGTCGGATTCGACCGCAACGATCCAATGGTCGGTCTCGACGCCGTTGTTGGCGAATTCCTTGACCATGCGATCGCGGACCGCTTCGGCAAATTCGCGCTGCGCCCAGGCAAACATGGTGGGGCCGGCACCCGAGATCGAGCAGCCGAGCGCACCCGCAGCCATGGATGCCGCACGCACTGCCGAAAACCCGGGGATGAGCTGGCGTCGCTGCGGCTCGATCACGACATCGTTGAGACCCTCACGGATCAGGTCGAGATCATCGGTGTAGCAGCCTGAAATGAAACCGGCGAGATTGGCGGTCTGCCAAACGAAATCGGCCATCGCTACTTCGCGCTTGAGAATCGCGCGAGCCTGTTTGGTCGACAAAAACATGTGCGGATGCGCGATGACTGCGCAAATTCCGGCAGGCACCGGAATGCGCTTGACCCGCGGGTTGTCGATACCGACCGTCAACACCAGCCCGCCAAACAGCGAAGGCGCGATGTTGTCGACATGCAGCGAGCCGCTCGCCACCGCCTCGCCCTGCATGGCGAACTTGAGCAGTGCCAGACGATCGAAGGGCGCATCGAGCAAGGCGTTGGCCGCGACGACCGCACCCACCGCCGAAGCCGCAGAGCCACCGAGCCCCGAACCCAGCGGGATCCCCTTCTCGATGTGCATCTCGAAGCCAAACGGCGGCTTTGCAGCGACATTCAGTGCCAGCAAGGCGCGACCGGCCGTGTTCTTCTCGGCTTCGAGCGGCAGGTCTGCCGTCACACCGGTGCAACCCGTGATACGTACCCCTGGCTTTGCGCTGCGTGTCACCGTGATGCGATCACCCAAGGCATCGACAGCAAACCCGAGGATGTCGAAACCGATTCCTACATTACCGACTGAAGCCGGCGCAAAAGCCGTTGCCCGCTCTAGACCCCGCGGACCCTGCCAAGCACTCATAGTCGCGCTCCGAGATAAGCTGACAGTCGCAAGAGATCAGCAAAGATTCCGCCGGCCGTGACCTCGGGCCCCGCGCCCGGTCCCTGCACGATGAGCGGATTGTTGTTGTAGCGGGCGGTCGCAAAACGCACGACGTTGTCGGTGAGTGCAATGTTGGCGAATGCATGTTTGGCGTCGAACTCGACCACACCCACGGTTGCGGTGCCATCGGCCATCAGTCTGCCGACGTAGCGCAAAACCTTGCCGCGAGCACGGGCCGCCTCGAAGCGGGCCTTCATGGCCCCATCATGCTGCGGCAAGCGCGCAAGGAATTCTTCGATCGAACCTTGCTCGAGACCCGCCGGTACCAGACTTTCGACCTTGACCTCGGACATCTCCAGCGACAAACCCATCTCGCGCCCAAGGATGATCAGTTTGCGCGCCACATCCATGCCGGAGAGATCATCGCGCGGGTCGGGTTCGGTGTAGCCACGCTGCTTGGCGTCGAGCACGATCTCGCTGAAATTGCGCGAGCCGTCGTAAACATTGAAGAGATAGGCGAGCGTGCCCGAGAAAATCCCCTCGATACTCGTGACTTCATCGCCGGTCTCACGCAGATCACGCAGCGTCTGGATGACCGGCAAACCCGCGCCCACCGTTGCCTCGTACAGATAGTGCGTACCGCCATCGCGACGCGCATCACGCAAACTGCGATAGAACGCCATCGGTGCGCTATTGGCTTTTTTGTTGGGCGTCACGATGTGAATGCCCGCCGCGAGCCAAGCCGGATAATGTTTGGCGACCTCGCCGCTCGCAGTGCAATCGATGATCACGCGATTCGGCAGATAGTCGACACCGACGTGATTGGCGAAGGCTTGCAGATCGGGCGCAGTCGTGGCCGCCGCCAACTCATCGTTCCAGTTGCCCAAAGAAACGCCTTTGTCGGAGAGCAGCATGCGCTTCGAGGACATCAGCCCGCGCACCCGCAGGTCGAGTTTGAAGTCGCGGCGCAGGCGTTCGCTTTGCGAGGCAATTTGATCGAGCAACACTCGACCCACGGTGCCGGGACCGATCACGCCCACCGACACCGTGTGCGCAGAAAGATAAAAACTGGAGTGCACGGCACGCAGCGCACGCGTCGCCGCCTTGGCGGGGACCACCACCGAGATGTTGCGCTCCGAAGCACCCTGCGCGATGGCGCGGACGTTGACCGCTGCGGTACCTAGGGCATTGAATACTTTGGCGGCAATACCCGGGATACCCGCCATGCCATCACCCACCACCGCGAGGATCGCGAGTTCACGATCCACCTCGACCGACTGAATCTGCCCCTCGTCGAGCTCGCGCGCAAACGCAGCGCGCACCGTGGCGACCGCACGATCAGCTTGATCGCGCGGCACGGCACAACAAATCGAGTGCTCGGAACTGCCCTGCGAAATAAGCACCACCGAGATGCCCTCTTCGCGCAGCGCGCCGAAAAGCCGCGAGGCCGTGCCCGGCACACCGATCATGCCCGCACCCTCGAGATTGAGCAGAGCGATGTTCTCGATGGTGGTAATGCCCTTGACCGCAAGCGCCGACTGCGGATGCGCACAAATCAACGTGGCCGCGTGATCGGGCGCGAAGGTGTTGCGGATCCAGATCGGAATCTCGCGACCCACCGCGGGCGCCATGGTCTGCGGGTGTATGACCTTGGCACCGAAATAGGCCAGCTCCATCGCTTCGTTGTAGGACAAAGAATCGATGACTTGCGCATCAGGCACGCGACGCGGATCAGCCGAGAGCACGCCGTCAACGTCGGTCCAAATGTGGATCTCGGCGGCATCGAGCAGCGAGCCGAAAATCGAGCCCGAGAAATCGCTGCCGTTGCGGCCCAACGTGGTTTGGACGCCGCGCTGATCGACGGCGATGAAACCCGTGATGATAAGCGTGCCGGAAAAATCGGCGCTCACCGTCGCCTGAATGCGACGACGCGATTCTTCCCACTGCACGGCAGGCCCCAAGGGCCCCCACTCGATGACCACGACCTCGCGCGCATCGAGCCAGCGCACAGTGCCGGCTCGCGCCTCGGCACTCTGCGCTCGCGAGCCGTAGAACTCGCGAAAAAGACGCGTCGACCAGATTTCGCCAAAACCGGCGATGAGATCAGTGATGTGCCGACCGGCAGAACGCGTCAGTCGCACCGCTTGCAAGATGCCATCAATGTCCTGCCGATCGCTGTCAAAACCCGCCATGTAACGCTGCGCGTTGTCAGCAGAAAGCAACGTCGAGGCGATATTGGCATGACGTTCACGCAGCGCATCGAGCCCGGTTTTGTAGGCCGCGTCCTGCCGCTCCGCTTGGGCCACAAGCGCAAGCAGCGCATCGGTCACACCCTTGCAGGCCGAAAGCACCACACCGAGCCTGCCGGTCGGTTGGCTATCCAGAATGGCGGCGACGCGCTCGAAACACGCCGCATCGGCGACGCTGGAACCACCGAATTTGTGAACGACCCACGGAGAAAGCGACATGCAATGTCAACCTACGCTGACTAAAACTTTCGAACTCTATCGGTCGGCGACCGGACGACGCAAGGTTGACGGCGCTTTTGCGGGCTCTTTCGGCGGTTCCTTGAGTTTGAGCGGCATGCGCCGCAGGCGCTGCCCGGAAGCGGCGAACAGCGCGTTGGCCACCGCGGGAGCGATCACGGGTGTCGCGGGCTCACCGACCCCCGTTGGTGCTTCGTCGCTGGCAATCAGCTGCACCTCGATGCGCGGCATCGCGGACATGGCAAGCAAGGGATAGCCATCGAAGTTGGCCTGCTTGACTGCGCCCTTGTCGAGAGTGAGTTCGCCATACATCGCGGCCGTCAGGCCAAACACGAGGCCACCCTGAATCTGTTGCTCGACCTGACCCGGGTGCACCACGCTACCGCAATCGACCGCGCACCAGAGGCGGTTCGCGCGCCAGCTCGCGCCCTCGACTTTGACCTCGGCGACCACCGCGACCCGGGTTTCGTAGCTTTTCGCGCAAGCGATGCCGAGGCCGACACCTGCCTCGGGCTTGCGCCCCCATCCAGACGCAGCAGCGGCTGCCCTCAACACACGCAGCATGCGCGGGTCTTTGCGCAGCAATTCGAGCCGCAGCTCGAGCGGGTCGCGCTTGGCCAACGCCGCGATCTCATCAATGAAGCTTTCGATCACGAACGCGTTGTACGAGTGGCCAACCGAACGCCAGAAACCGACGGGCACGCCGAGATCGATCTCGTGATAATCGACCCGAACATTCGGGATGTCGTAGAGCGAGTCGTCGCTGCCCTGCGTCATCAAATAATCATGTCCCGTGGTGAGGATCTCGGGCGTTCGTCGCCGCGCAACCGAGGGCGCAACAATTCGATGGGCAAGACCAATGAGCTCACCCCGCGGATTCAGACAGCCCGCCACCCGGTGCGCGCTCGCCGGACGATAGAAGTCACCGCGCATGTCGTCCTCGCGGCTCCACATGAGTTTGATCGGGCTCGCCGGCATGGTGCGCGCCACCGTTACGGCCTCGGTGACGTAGTCGCGCTCACCACGACGACCGAAGGAGCCACCGATCTGAAGGCAATTGATCTTGATGCGCTCGCGCGGCAACCCGGTGACTTTCATTGCCGCATCCTGCGCCCGCGAAGGCGCCTGCGTGCCCACCCAGATTTCACAGATGCCATCATGAAACCAAACCGTGGTGACTATCGGTTCGAGTGCCGCATGCGCGAGGAAAGGTGCAAAGTAATCGGCGGTGACCCAGCGGTTTTCGGTGCTGCGACGCAAACGATCGACATCGCCGCGCACCCGCGAGGGCTGCCCCTGATCGGTCATCGGGCCACTCAACTCGCGCTCATGCTGCGCAGAACTTTGTGCCTCGTTGGCACCCGGATCCCAGTCGATCTTGAGTGCGGCCCGCCCGCGCTGTGCCGCCCAGAAAGACTCGGCAATGACGGCCACGCCCACCGGCAGCACACGCACCGACAACACCCCCGGAATAGCAAGCGCCGCCGCATCGTCGACATCGCTCAGCACGCCGTCAAAAGTGGGGGTACGTTCGAGCACGGCCACTTTCATCCCGGGCAGCTTGAAGTCGATGCCGAACACCGCACTGCCATCAATCTTTGACGGCGTATCGAGACGGGTCGGGCGCGTCCCGAGCAAACGGAACTGCAAGGGATCTTTGAGGCTTGGCTTGGCCGGCACAGGTAGCGTTCGTGCCGCTTCGAACAAGTCAGCGAAGGCTGCTCGCCGCGTGCTATTCGCAGGATCGACCACCATGCCATCCTGCACGCGCAGACGCGCCGGGTCGACCTGCCAGTCGCGCGCCGCGGCTGCAATCAAAAGTTCGCGGGCCGTCGCACCCAGCGTTCTGAACGGCAGATAGTGGGTGCGGATGGTGCTCGAGAAACCCGTCGACTGATTACCGCGCTCGTCACGAAATTCATCGGCTGCGGGCGCAAGCTCGGCCGCAACCCGGGACATGGGCAGCGCAAGCTCCTCGGCGATCAGCATGGGCAAAGCCGTGAGCACACCCTGCCCCATCTCGGCCTTGTGAACACGCACCAGGATGGACCCGTCGGGCTGCAACGTGAGCCACGCCGACGTGCGCCATGCCGTGGGGGGCATTGGGATCCCCGCATCATGCCGCTCAACGGCTTCGGCCACGGGTAGCTCGAGCGCCAGCCAGGCGCCCGAGGCAGCGCCGGCTGCGCGCACCATGAACTGACGTCGATCGAGACCGCTCTGCCGCTGCATGGCTCGCACTCTACGTGTTGCGACGTCCGGACGAAACTTCCCCTCCACTCGCTGTCCGCATGGCCCTGGCCTCCGACCCCTCCACACTTTGGCTGCTCGCCCTGTTGCTGATGGCAACAGGCCTGTTTGCAGGGCTGCTCGCAGGCCTTCTGGGCGTGGGCGGCGGCATCATCATGGTCCCCGTCCTCGAACTCGCCCTGCCCTACGCAGGCTTCCCGCGCGAGTGGTGCATGCACGTCGCCGTGGCGACCTCGCTCGCCGCAATCGTACCGACTTCAATCTCGTCCTCGCGCGCGCATCACCGTCGTGGCGGCATCGATTGGAAGCTCGCTCGTGCCTGGGCTCCCGGAGTCGTCGTCGGCGGACTTGTCGGCAGCCTGCTGGCCTCAAGGGTCAGCGACGATGTGCTCACCGGCGTGTTCGGCGTAGTCGCCACGCTGATCTCGCTCAAGATGTTCTTGCCCCTCGATCACCTGCGTGTTTCCGAGCGCGTGCCCACAGGTCTCATTGGCAAGCTCATTGCCGCGCTGATCGGCGGTGTCTCTTCGATGATGGGTATAGGCGGCGGAACGCTCTCCGTTCCTGCCATGACCCTGACCGGTGGTGCCATTCATCAGGCTGTGGGCACGGCCGCTTTCTTTGGACTGCTGTTGTCGGTACCCGGTACCGTGGGCTACCTGCTGGCGAGCCCCGGTGTTGCACTGCCGGGCGCCACGGTGGGACTCGTCAGTTTCGGCGTACTCGCGCTGGTCGCGCCCATGTCCATGCTCACCGCCCCGGCGGGGGCGCGGCTCGCCCACTCGCTCGACAGGCGCACACTGTCGAAAATATTCGGCGGATTTCTTTGTCTGGTAGCCCTGCGTATGCTGCTGAGGACTTTTGCATGAGCTCGACCAACGTCATCGAAATCAGCGGCCCTTGGTTCGAAGATTTGCATCCGGGGCTGGTGTTCGACGCTCCGGCGATCACGCTGAACGCCGGCCACGTCGCGCTGCATCAAGCCTTGTTTGGCGATCGCCTACGCCTGCCACTGGATGCTGCCATGGCCGAGCGCGTGACTGGGGTTCGGCAGGCACTCTGTCACCCGCTGCTCGCCATCAATATCGCGATCGGGCAATCGACCTGGGCTTCGCAGCGCGTCAAAGGCAATCTCTTCTATCGCGGCCTCGCTCTGCAGCAGCCCGTCTTCACGGGGGACACGCTGCACACGCGTACTCGCGTGGTGGGGCTGCGTCAAAACCGCTTGCAGGCGGGTCGCCCCGCCACGGGCATCGTCGCGCTCGAGATGACTACGAGCAACCAGCGCGGCGAGACCGTGTTGCATTTCTGGCGCTGCCCGATGATCCCCTGTCGCGACCCCGAAGCGCGCACCGGCCATGCCGATCATCTCGATACGATCGGTCAAGCCGTCAACGCCGATGTGGCACGCGAGGCCGTGCCTCGAACTTGGTCGCTCGGCATGGCAGCCTCGTGGAGCGGATCTCGCGCAGCAGATCTCGCCATCGGCCAAAGATTTCGTATCGAGGCTCGCGACACCATCACCTCGGCGCCTGAACTCGTGCGGCTATCGCTCAATATGGCGATGGCGCACACCGACTCGAAACTCTCGCATCTCGGGGAGCGGCTCGTTTACGGTGGCCACACCATTTTCATGGGCTTTGCGCAAATCACCCGCGCGCTGCCGAACCTGCTTTCGATGCTCGCGTGGGAAAGTTGCGATCACCTCGCGCCGGTCATCGAGGGTGATCGCCTGCGCACCGAATTCACCGTCACCGACATCGTGCCGCTCAGCGCCGCCGAAGGCGGCGGCGCGATGCTGCGCATCGAGGCCGATTGTCATGCCTCGCGCGGACAACCCGAACAAGAGACGCGAGTACTTGACTGGAAGTTTTGGGCCTGGAGCCTGTAACGCAGGCCCGTCGCAGCCATCAACGCGCGTTGTGTTGCAGTGCGTCGACTTCCTGCTGCAACACCCGCAGCAATCGCGAAATGTATTCGATCTGCCACTGCCCGCGCTCGGCAGCAGCCGAGGCATCGGGTCGATAAGCATCGATAGCCGCTCGATCAAGCACTGCGCGTTCCGCGAGCAACCGCTCGACCGTATCGAGTCGCTCGCGCGTCACGGCGAGCTCCGCCGCCATCGCCCAAACGATGCTCAACAACCGATCAACGTCATGATCACCAAAGAAATGAGGCCGCTTGCCGCTTGCCGCAGCGTTGATCAGCTGTTGCAAGTCGAGCTCGCTCATGCCGCAGCGCCGCAGGCGTACCACATGCCGCCGCGCCCGAAATCTTCGACCTCTGCGGACACCTTCGGCATTTCATCCTCGACGACGGCATGGATCAGGGTCTCGAAGATATCCGCCTGCGCGAAACCTTTGTCGGCGAGCAGCGTGGGCAGATGCGTCTCGTGCAGCGCGCTCCAGAACGGCTCGTTGTTGTAGTGACAATCCCAGTCGCGCAGAAACTGCTCGAAATCGCTCATCCCACGATATGGCGGCTGCTCGAGATGCACCTGCACGCCGCCCGACGCGAGCAATCGCCGCACTTCGCCGAGAATGTTGCGCAGTGCCGCGTGTGAAGTCTCGTGCAGAAACATGGTGCTGTAGATGAAGTCGAAAGACGCGTCCTCGAACGGCAAGGTCTCGGCATTCGCCTGCTGAAAAATCACCCGACCGAGGCCCATGCCAACGGCGCGCGCATGACCGTAGCGCAGCATCGGCGCCGCGACATCAACGCCGATCACCTCGGCCAGCGGATAAGCACGCGCCAGCGGCAGCAGGTTGTGACCGAGTCCGCAGCCCAGATCGAGAATGCGTCGCGGCTGCCAGCCCGGACGATGTCGGCTTAACCATTGCGCCGTACCGCGCCCTGCGCCATCGAGGTAGCGACCAAAGAGCCCAGTCGTGGTCGCAAACATGCCCGCATCGTAGTTCGCTGCTGACGAGACATCGCCCTCAATGTATTCGGCGTAATAGCTGCCCGGCATGCAGTGGTTGTCGAGCTCGCTCTGATAGCGCGGAATCTTGATCGAATCATCGAGACGCAGGGTCGCTGCGCACGCCGCATTGAGCTCGTGGGCACGATCGCGCAGCGCCTGCATCTGTCGCAACACCAGTGAACGTCCCGCCTGCTGCCGCATCTCCATGCCACTGCGGCGCAAGGCACTCCACATCTGGTAGTAGGAATCATTGCTCATCGCGGCACGGATCTCGCGACGGTTGGCCGGCGCATGGCCGTACTGCGCGCTCCAACGCGGCGCGGCGCGGTGCTCGTAGGCGACCGCGTTGCCCGACACCACAACGTTCGACATGTACTTGTTGAAGTTGGCGAGGAAATTGAAACGCGCGATGTCATCGTGCGTCGCCTGTGGCGACATCGCGTGCTCACCGACCTCGGACCAAGGCGGCGCAGCGTCGAGCCGTGTGGCGCGTGTCATGGCCAAAATTGTAGCATCGGGCTCTTCATGAGCAGTTCAAAAACCGCCTCCGCCAACATCACCCACCGCCTCGTGGAACACGTGACGCGGCGACGTTACGAGCACCTGTCGACGAGGGCGGTCGAATCGACCAAAACCTTCATCCTCGATTCACTCGGCGTCGCCCTATCAGGAACGCGTGTCCCCATGGTGCGCGAACTCGAGGCGGTCGCTGCCGAATGGGGTAGCGGCGAGGCTGCGCGCATCTGGGGCACAGGCCGCCGCGTGCCGGGGGCAACCGCTGCGTTCATCAATGGCTATCAGATCCACAATCAGGAGTGGGACTGCGTGCATGAACCCGCCGTCGTGCACCCGATGGCGGTCGTGCTGTCGACGCTGCTCGCCTGGTGTGAAGCGCGGGGTGGAGTCAGTGGCCGGCAGTTGATCAGCGGCTGCAGTGTCGCTGTCGATGTGGCGACCGGCATCGGTCGCGCGGCGCGCAACAAGCTGCGCTTTTTCAGACCGGCCATGTGCGGCGCGCTCGGTGCGACAGCAGGGCTCGCGAACATCGAGGGTCTCGGTGCTGCCACCACGCGCAGCGCCCTCGGGCTTGCCTACAGCCAACTCTCAGGGACCATGCAGGCCCACATCGAGGGCTCACCCGTGCTGCCGATGCAGATCGGTTTCAATACTCGCGTGGCCTTCGACGCCCTGCGCCTCGCGCGCCGCGGCGTGCGCGGCCCCCTCGATTTCCTTGAAGGTCCGTTCGGCTATTTCACGCTGATGGACCCGGAATGGGAGCCCGCGGAATTCGCACAGCTCGAAACCCGCGAGGCCATCACCGAGTTGTCGCACAAGCCTTTCCCGAGCGGCCGCGCAACCCACGGGGGTGTCGATGGCGTCCTCACGCTGCGCGAGCAGCATGGCTTTGCACTCGAGCAAATCGGCGAGATCAGAGTGCAGGCGCCGCCGCTGGTCATACAACTTGTCGATCGCGCGCCCTCGCCCGACATGGCGCCCTCCTATGCCCGCCTCTGCTTGCCGTACGTGGCGGCCACTGCACTACTGACCGGCAACGTCGGTGTCGACGACTTCGAGCCGACCGCGCTCGCCGATCCGCGCCGCCACACGCTCGCTGCACGGATCCGCGTGTGTCGCGATCAAAACCCCTCGCTCAATGCACTGGCACCGCAGCGCGTCGAGATTTCTTTGCTGGACGGTCGCGAGCTCGCACTCGATCTGCCAAATGTACTCGGCGCGCCAGGAAGACCTCTCGGTCGCGAGCGACATCTCGCCAAGTTCCGCCGCGCTGCCGGCTCCGGTCTGCGGCCGATGAGCGCAAGAGCGATGGATCATCTGCTGCAGCTCGTCGATGATCTCGAACAACTCGATGAGCTGCGTCGGCTCGTCGATGCACTCGTCTTCGACTCGGATACCCCATGAGCTTCCCGCATTATTTTGAATCCTTCGATTACGCGCAGATGCTGCGCGACTTCCCTGTTGACGAGCCCTTCACCGCGGGCTTTGCGCGCGCCTCCCGCGAACAAATTCGCGAACATCAAAACCGCCTGTTCATGCGCTGCGTCGCGCGCGCGACCGAAATTCCTTTTTACCAGCGGCTCTGGAAAAACCATGGTGTCAAAGCGGCTGATATCCGCAGTCTCGATGACCTCAGCCGTCTGCCGATCTTCGGCAAAAGCGATCTCATGCAGAGCCTCGCCGAACATCCGCCCTATGGCGATTACCATGGCTGGGACCAATGGCCCATCGAGAATCGCCCGATCACTGTCGTGCATACGACGAGCGGCACCACGGGCCGACCGCAGGTCGTGCTCTTCAGTCCCAAGTCTCGCGAAGTGCAGGCGCT
Source organism: Gammaproteobacteria bacterium (assembly GCA_046091005.1). Classification (GTDB taxonomy): domain Bacteria; phylum Pseudomonadota; class Gammaproteobacteria; order Steroidobacterales; family Steroidobacteraceae; genus UBA964. The sequence continues at coordinate 12,737 of JBJTAV010000148.1, forward strand.
GCTGGTCGCGCGCATCTGGCGCATGCAGGGCCTGCAACCGAGCGACGTCATCCACTCGGTCTATGGTCACGGCATGATCAACGGCGGGCATTTCGTGCGCGAAGCCGCCCTGCACTACACCAACTGTCTGTTTCTCTCGGCCGGAACCGGCAAAGAAACCCGTTCGGTCACACAGATCGAGCTGATGCGTGACATGCGGGTGACCGTGTTGGTGGGCTTCGTCGATTACATTCGACAGCTCGCCGAGACGGCTCGCGAACTCGGACTTGAGCCCGGGCGCGATCTGCCGGTGCGGGCGATCCTCGGTCACGTCGGTCGCGAGTCGCGCGCCGCGCTCTCGCGCGCCTGGGGCGGTGCCGAGGTCTACGACTGGTACGGCGTGGCCGACACGGGCCCCATCGCCGCCGAAGGACCGGACCGCGACGGCATGTACGTCATGGAAGACGCACAATATCTTGAGCTCGTCGATGAAAACACCGGCCAACTCATCGATGATGAACAACCGGGCGACATGGTTGTCACCTCGCTGTACCGCGATGACGTCTACCCTCTCATCCGCTTCAACACTCACGATCTATCGGCGTGGAAATTCGGCAAGTCGACGCTCGACTACACGCTGCGACGCACCGTCGGTGTGCTCGGGCGCAGCGACAACATGGTCAAACTGCGCGGCATCAACGTCTATCCGTTGGCGCTCGCCGCCATCCTCAACGATCGACCCGAGTTCGCAGGCGAATATATTTGTCGCGCTACCCGCGACGCCTCGGGTCGCGACGAAATGTCCGTAATCATTGAGACCCGCGGCGCGATCAGCGCCCGTACACCCGAGTTGCAGCAGGTCTTTGCCGAGCTACTCACTCGTCGTGTGGGTGTCGATATCAATACCGAACTCGTCGCCCAAGGCGGTACCGCCGCCCTCACGCAAATCGACAGTCGTCAAAAACCCGTCCGTCTGATCGACGAGCGCCGCAAGGCGGAGCCAGGAGGCGCCGCAACTCGTGAGCGAGCGCAGCGCCGCGGTCACGAGAGAGCTCGCGCAGATCGAGCGAGATCAGCATCTCGACGCGGGGTGTTACCTTGACCGCGAGGGCGCGCTCGCCGCAGCCAAAGAATCGACAGCTTGGCTTGCGTCAGGCCACGCACCTCGTGCGCTCGAGGGTGAACTCATCGCCATCAAAGCCAATATCGCGGTTCGGGGCTGGCCTTATGACGGCGGTCTCTTGGTGCGGCGCGGAATCTTTGCTCGCGAGGACGCGGCGGTCATCACGCGAC
>JBJTAV010000149.1:0-2571 GCA_046091005.1 Gammaproteobacteria bacterium
ATCGCGCTGGAACATCTGGCGCGAACCCTGGGTGATCACCTCGGCCGCCATGACCATTGCCATGGTCGGGCTGGTCTTTCACCTGCTGCTGCGGCATCAGTATCAGCCGACGGGCGTTGCGGCCCTCACCAATCTTATTCACCACTACATCGTGCCGATCGTGTTTTTGGTGTTTTGGTGGCTGGCCGTGCCGCGTGCGTCGGTGGCGTGGACCGACATCAGTCGTCTGTCGGCCTATCCGGCAGCGTATTTCGTTTATATCGCGGCACGCGGTGAAATCAGCGGTGTCTATCCCTACCCATTTTTTGATGTGCCAACCATCGGCTACGGTCAGGCTGCCCTCAATGCCGCCGGAATCGCGACCGTGTTCGTTCTGGCCGGCGTCGGATTGATCGCGGCAAAACGCTGAGCCGCGCGCGGCTTGGGCTTCGGCAGCCTTACTTCCCGATGCAAAAACTGCCGAAGATCCGCCCTAGCAAGTCGTCAGCGTGAAAGTCGCCAGTGATTTCATTGAGGGCCTGCTGTGCACGGCGCAACTCTTCGGCGACGAGCTCGCCCGCGCGCGCCACGGTGAGTTGCCGCACGGCTTCTTCAGTGTGCGTTTCTGCGCGGCGCAATGCATCGAGATGGCGAGCCCGGGCGCTGATGGTGCCCTCTCCCGCGGTTTCATAACCCATGCATGATTTGAGATGACTGCGCAGCGACTCCACGCCCGTACCCGTGCGCGCGGACATTGCAAGCACCGCATCATCCGTTTGCATCGCAGCCTTTGTCGCAGCAATGCTTTGCGCAACGTGCTCAGGTGAAACAGCATCGATTTTATTGAAGAGCAGCGTAACAGGCACGTTGTCGGGCAAGCTTGCGCGCTCTTCCTGCCACGCCTGTGCCCGCGGATCGGCGCTCGTGTCGATCACGAACAATATCCGATCTGCACGCGCCATCTCGGCGCGCGCGCGACGTATGCCTTCGGCCTCGACGATATCTGCCGCGATATCTTTGACTGAGCGCAAGCCTGCCGTATCGATCACGTGTAGCGGCATACCGTCGATGGCAATGCGTTCGCGCAACACATCGCGCGTAGTCCCCGCCAACGGCGTGACGATGGCGGCGTCGTAGCCTGCGAGTGCATTCAGCAGACTCGATTTACCGGCGTTAGGCCGTCCCGCGATCACCACCGTCATGCCATCGCGCAGCACGCGCCCTTGTTCGGCGCTATGCAACACGGACGCAAAACGCTCGCGGAGCGCCATCAAGCGACTCGCCAGTGCACGATCTGCAAGGAAGTCGATCTCCTCTTCGGGAAAGTCGATTGCCGCTTCGATCCAGATACGCAATTCGATCAGCGCCTCGGTGAGTCCATGCACCTGCGCCGAAAACTCTCCCTGCAGCGAGCGCACGGCAGCTCTGGCCGCCGCCATCGAGCCAGCATCGATCAGATCGGCTATCGCCTCGGCCTGCACGAGGTCGAGTTTTTCATTGAGGAAGGCGCGCAGCGTGAACTCACCGGGATTGGCGCGCCGCGCACCGAGTTCGACCGCTCGGCTCACCAACGCCTCCAGCACGATCGGCCCGCCGTGACCTTGCAGCTCGAGTACATCCTCGCCGGTGTAGCTGTGCGGCCCGGGGAACCAGAGCACTAAACCCTCGTCGATCACCTCGCCCGCAGCATCGCGAAACTGCGCCAGCGTCGCCACGCGCGGCGCGGGCACTCGAGCGCATGTCGCCTCGGCAATGCGCTGCGCCGCCTCGCCCGAGATGCGCACAACGCCCACCCCACCCCGCCCGGGAGCGGTGGCCACAGCAACGATCGTGTCGGTAGGGAGGGAGAGCTTTTCCATGCAGTGCGACAGTAATACGATATGGGTACCCATCTGAAAACCACTGTCGAAATATCCGATGAGCTTTTCGGGCGCGCTCGCAGGGCCGCCGAGCAGCAGGGGACAAGCTTGCGCAATCTCATCGAGGAAGGGCTGCCGACATTCGCGATCGGGGTCTGCATGCCGTGATTCTCGAGTCATACACCGCACGCGAGTGCATCGAGCTGTTGGTAGCCAGCTGATTTCCGCCGCTGCGCGCTAACCTGTCCGCGCTTTCTTTGCCTCGGCTTCGATACGGCGGTTGATATTCCACTGCTGCAGAATCGTCAACAGCGTGTTAGTGACCCAGTAGAGCACCAAGCCCGCCGGAAAGAACGCGAATGTAATGCTCATCACGAACGGCAGAATCATGAATACTTTGGCCTGAATCGGATCGGGCGGCGTCGGGTTCAGTTTGAACTGCACGAACATCGCACCGGCCATGATCACCGGCAATACAAAGAATGGATCGCGTGACGAGAGATCCTGAATCCACAGCATGAAGGGCGCCTGGCGCATCTCCACACTCTCGAGCAGCACCCAATAGAAGGCGAAGAACACGGGCATCTGGATGAGGATCGGCAGACAGCCGGCTGCCGGGTTGATCTTCTCGCGCTTGTAGAGATCCATCATCGCGCGGCCCAGTTTTTCGCGATCGTCCTTGTAGGTCTCCTGCAGGTTTTTCATGCGCGGTGCGAGGACCTTCATCTTCGCC
>JBJTAV010000150.1:0-5361 GCA_046091005.1 Gammaproteobacteria bacterium
ACCGCCAGAACGCCACTCACCAACGGAAAGTGATGGCCGACGAACATCCACAAGCACATGAGCAGCGTCAACGCCGACCAGAAACCGAAACCGCGCCACAACAGGTCGAGCGCCTGCCGCGACCAGCGTCGCACGGCACCACGGCTCGCAGTCTGCGGTTCGATCAAAAGTTTTTCCCGTGCATTGAAGATATGCTGCGAAAGCGCTTCGATCATTGCACACTCCAACACCATGATCGACACCGCGGATCGTCTGGCCATCCACGAGCTCATGGGGCTCTACGGCATCATCATCGATGAGCGGGACTGGTCCCGCATCGACGAACTGTTCACCGACGATGTCATCTACGACATGAGTGAGCTTGGCCTCGGTGTGCTGCAGGGCAAAGGCGCTGTGCTGCAACTCTGGCGCGATCGCGATGAGCTGCATCCGCTCGCCCACCATGCCACCAACATCGTGGTCAGCGCAGAAGCCGACGGCAACTCGGCAAATGTGATTTCGAAAGGCTTGGGCGTTGGCCGCAAGGGCCGCGTCGGCAGCGTCACCTATCGTGACGTGGTGCATCGCACCGCAGCCGGTTGGCGGATCGCCCGCCGCCACGCGCGTCTGCGTCAGGCGGCAGATTCGGCGACGGGCGCTGCGGGCACGTCGCCTCGACCGATCATTTCGCCGGCGAGCGCCAAATAGGCGAGGGCGCCGCGCGAATCTTTGTCGTACAGCAATGCGGGCTTGCCGAACGAGGGCGCTTCCGCAAGGCGCACGTTGCGCGGCACGATGGTGCGAAAAACTTTGTCGCCAAAATATTCGAGCAACTGCGCACTCACTTCGTTGGCGAGGTTATTGCGCGGGTCGAACATGGTGCGCAGCACGCCTTCGATTTGCAGCCCGGGATTCACGGCCTCGCGAATCTGCTCGATGGTCGACATCAGCGCCGTCAAACCTTCGAGCGCGTAATACTCGCACTGCATCGGCACGAGCACGCTGTCAGCCGCGACCAGCGCGTTGACGGTGAGCATGTTGAGCGAGGGCGGACAGTCGATGAGGATGACATCGAATTCGTCGCGTACCGTCTTCAGGGCGTTGCGCAGCCTGATCTCGCGACCGACCGGTAACGACAACAATTGGACCTCGGCGGCGGTGACGTCCTGATTCGCCGGCAGCAGCGACATCGGCGGAGCCTCGAGCGCGATGATCGCCTCGCGCGCCGTGCAATCGCCGACCAGGACTTCGCCCACGCCGCGCGCGAGCGTGGTTTTTTCGACGCCGCAGCCCATGGTGGCGTTGCCCTGCGGATCGAGATCGATCAGCAACACACGGCGCCGCGTCATCGCGAGCGATGCAGCGAGATTGACGGCGGTGGTGGTCTTGCCGACGCCGCCCTTTTGGTTGGCGACGGCCATGATGCGGGCCATGCGAGCAGTCTAGCGCAAGGGCGCTACGGCAGCCGACCGCCGCAGCACGATCACATGGCGCTCCTCGCCAAGCCCGGGGATGTGCAGTTCGCGGTCTTCCTCGATGAGCCAGTCCGCCGGCAAGCCGGCGCGCTCATCGGCCGAGCGCCGACCTTTCATGGCGAGCACGCGGGTCGATGGGCCGCAGAGCCCGGCCACCTGCTTGACGAGCTCGGCCAAGGGGGCAAAAGCCCGGGCGACCACGGTGTCGAAAGCCTGCGCGGGCGCCCAAGCCTCGGCACGCGCATGCAGGGGCTCGACGTTGCCGAGACCGAGCGTGCGCGCCGTATGCGCCACGAAACGCACCTTCTTGCCGTTGGAATCGAGCAGGGTGAAGCGTCGAGTGGGCTCGACGATGGCGAGCGGCAAACCCGGAAAACCGGCACCGGTGCCGACATCGATGACGCGCTCGCCCGCCAGCAGCGGCTGCACCGCGAGGCTGTCGAGCACATGGTGGGTGATCATCTCGGCACGTGCGGTGATTGAAGTCAGGTTGTAGCTGCGGTTCCAGCGCGCAAGTTCATCGAGCAGTACAAGCAGACGCCTCGCCATCGCGGCATCGAGCGTGACCCCAAGCGCCGCAGCGCTCCTGATGAGCGCGCCTGCCTCTGCCGACTCGCCGCTCACGGGCTTGGACTCACGAGCCGATTTTGACCACGGTGCGACCGGTGACCGTGCCCTGCAAATAGGCATCGAAGGCGCCAGGCAGATCGTCGAAGGCGATGGTGCGATTCGCGATGAGCTCGAGGTGTCGCGGCTTGAGATCGGTCGCAATGCGGTTCCAGACCACGAGTCGCATCTCGCGCAGCGTCGCCGAAGAATTGATGCCGAGCAGATTGACGCCGCGCAAAATGAACGGCATCACCGTGGTGTGCAAGTCAGCGCCGCCCGCAAGGCCAATGCTCGCGATGTTGCCCCAGTTGTCGACGGTGCGCGTGAGCCAGGTAAGCGTCTCGCCACCGACGTTGTCGATGGCACCACCGAAGCGCGCCGCTTCGAGCGCACGCTTGCCATAGTCGATCTCTTTTCGCAGCAGCACCTGCGCCGCATCCAAGGACTTCAAATAATCGATCGACTCGGCCTTGCCACTGACGGCGATCACTTCGTACCCGCGTCCCGCAAGCATGTCGATAGCGATGCTGCCCACACCCCCGGTTGCGCCCGTCACCACGATCGGTCCTTTGGCGGGCGTTTGGCCGTTGTGCTCCATGCGGTGGATCGCGAGCGCCGCCGTGAACCCGGCCGTGCCCAGCGACATCGCCTTGAAGGCGCCGAATCCGGGCGGCATCGGGATCACCCATTCGCCTTTGAGGCGTGCGTATTCGGCATAACCCCCGTCATGCGTCTCGGAGAGACCGCAGCCGGTGACGAGCACGTGATCGCCGGGTTTGTAGCGCGGGTCGGTCGAGCTTTCGACCACCCCCGCCAGATCGATGCCGCCGACCAAAGGATATTTGCGCAGAATCCGGCCGGCGCCGGTCGCCGCGAGCGCATCTTTGTAGTTGATGTCGGAGTAGAGCACGCGCACCACGACCTCGCCGGGTGCGAGATCATCGAGCGTCAGCTGCTCGAAACGTCCGACGATTTTCTTGTCGATTTCGTGGATGCGATAAGCCTTGAAGGTCTTGGTCATGTTGCACTCCCGAGGTTCAGACACGACGACGACGCGCGAGCCACGCCAGCAGGCCGTCGGTGTTGAGCTCGACGTCGCCGTCCAACCAAAGTTCGGCGGTCGACTCAGCCACCGTCGAACCGAAGCGGCGCAGCTCGCCATGGATGATTTCTTTGATGCCGGCGCGAATGGCAGGCCGCGCAGCTGCGGACGGCAGCGCCTCGTGTGCGAGCGCCACCTGCACGTGCGCTTCGATCATGCGGACAAGATCGACGGCAATTCGTTCAAGGTCAGTGATGCGCGCATAGTGGGTCAAAAATGCTGCCTGCGGACGCCGCGCCGCAATGCGCTGGACCGAATCGATGAGCTGCGCCGGATCGAATTGCGATGGACTCGTTGTCGGCAACGCGAAGGCCCGGCCATCGACATCGAGCGCGCGATACGACAAACCAAAGGTGTCGCCCGTGAAAACGCTGTTGCTGCCGAGATCAAAGAAAGCCTGGTGATGCAGCGCGTGCCCCGGCGTGTGCATGATCTCGAACTCGCGCTTGCCAAGTTGCAGACGCTGCCCCTCGTGGGTCTCGAGTACGCGCCTGACCTCGATCGGCAACAGCTCACCGTACAGTCGGTCGTAGTTGTCGCGGCCATAAACCGCAATCGACGCTTCGATGAGCTTGTGCGGATCGATCATGTGCGGCGCACCGCGCGGATGCAGCACGGCGCGTGCATTCGGCAGCGCCTGCAGCAACTGACCGGCGCCACCCGCGTGATCGAGATGTACGTGGGTCAGCAACAACCAGTCGACGTTTTCGCGCGCGATGCCGAGTTCACCGAGCGCTTCGAGCAGACGCGGCACCGAATGCGAGGTGCCGCAATCGACAAACGCCGCTCGATCGCCCTCGACGATCAGATGCGCGGCATCGAACAGCGGCTGGTGGTACTCGGCATCGATGGCGTGAATGCCGTGCTCATAGCGGTGAGTGATCATCGGGTTTCTCCCTTGTCGAGCACGTCCTTCCACTTTTCTTCGAACGCCCAGACATCGCCGAACCCCACCATGCGGCAGAACTCGTCAAAACTGAAGAGCGGCACCTCGGGAGAAACGCTGGTACCTTCGTTCTTCAATTGATGCATGGCACGTTCGATCGCGGCACTCGCCGACAGCGCTGCCATCGCCGGCCAAATCGCCAGCCGATAGCCGAGCGCCGCAAGCTCGCGCGCAGGGCGAATCGGCGTCTTGCCACCATCAGACATGTTCGCCATCAGTGGCGCAGCGATCTCGGCGCAGGCGCGCCGCATCTCGTCCTCGGACTGCAGCGATTCGACGAACACGATATCCGCGCCGGCCGCCGCATAGGCCTGACCGCGACGAATCGCTTCCTCCAAACCGAGACCGGTACGAGCGTCGGTCCGCGCGATCACCAAAAAATTCGGGTCGACTCGCGAATCGGCGGCCACCTTCACCTTGGCGACCATGTCGGCAAGCGGGATGACCCGCCGATACGGCGTATGCCCGCATTTCTTTGGAAACTCCTGGTCCTCGATCTGGATTGCACTCACGCCCGCGCGCTCGTAGCCGCGCACCGTGTGCTGCACGTTCAACAGACCCCCGAAGCCGGTATCGGCATCGGCGATGACCGGCGCCGTCGATTTCTCGACGACCTTGGCGATGCGCCCGATCATGTCGGTGTAGGTCGCAAGCCCGGCATCGGGGATCCCGAGGTGCGAAGCGGTCAACCAGAAGACTGAGGCATAGACCGCATCGAAACCCACGCGCTCGGCGAGCATCGCCGAAATCATGTCGAACACCCCGGGGGCGACAATGAAGTCGCCGGCATCGAGTTTCCGTTTCAGGCGCGGGTCAGCCATCGTCTCTCCGCCTCAATATTGATCGAAGGATTGGAGTGGATTTGGAGGTCGGGCACCATAGCAGACATGCCAAACCCTGACATCGGCCGCGCGCCCGGCCTGCTGCGCGCACTCCTCGTTCTGAGCTCCCTGCTGCTCTGCAGCACCAGCGGTGCGGCCGCGCGCGAGACCCGCGGCAACCTCGTGCTTGATGGCGTGCCCGAACACTCGCCGCGCGTGCTCGCCACGCTTGATGGCTGGCTCACCGGGCGCAGCGCGAGTTTTCAGGATTTTTTGCCCGACGGCAGCATCCTCATCACCACGCGTTTCGGCGATGCCGATCAAGTACACCACGTCGCCAAACCCGGCGCTGATCGCAGACAGCTGACTTTCGACATCGACCCTGCCGGTGGCGCGAGTGCAAGCCCGGCCTCGACACCGCGTCGAATG
>JBJTAV010000151.1:0-65966 GCA_046091005.1 Gammaproteobacteria bacterium
CAGGTAAGGCTTTCCGCTCGAAGGCGGACTTGCACAGTGCTGACAGCAAGCCCTGATGCCCCGGGGCGTTCCAACTTAGGGTCGAGAGGTAACCCGATCCACTATCGAACACCGCAGGCGACGCCAAGCCACTCTACACCACGCGAGCGCTCAGGAACATGCGCTAACGCGTTTACGTTAGCCAACGCGTCAGCGGTGTCAGAGGTCGAGCTGTTGCCCGCGCTGCAAGGCGCCGTCGATGCGTTCGCGCAGCGCGCGCACGCGGTTGCCTTGTTCGGTTTCGCTGCGCCGATCTTTGTCCTGCAGCTTGAGCAGTTCATGGGCCAGATTGAGCGCGGCCATGACCGCCACCCGATCGAGACCGACAACTTTGCCGCTGTCGCGGATTTCGCGCATCTTACCGTTGAGGAACTCGGCGGCGTCGAGCAGCGCCGAGCGTTCCTCGTGCGGGCAGGCCACCATGTATTCCTTCTCGAGGATGCGAATGCTGACCCGGGCGGCATCGCGATCGCTGGCGTTCACGTGCCGTGCTCCAGAGTTTTGAGACGACCGATCATGGCCTCGACGCGGGTACGGACCTGCTCATTGCGTTGCAGCAGCGTGGCGCGTTCGGTGGACAGGCTATCTTGCCTTTGACGCAAGGCGCGATTTTCCTCGCGCAGGGCGCCGAGCACCCCGAGCAATTCGTCAACCTGTTTCTCGAGACGGCGGATTTCCGCGTCGAGTCCGTTACGCTCGCTGGCCTTGTCGCTCATGGCGAAAATTATAGGCTGTGGCACGCGCCGATCAATGCGAATCGGGGGGTCTTTGGCATAATCAGCCCATGTCAGCCCCCGACTATCGTGATATCGAAAGCCACCTATCGAGCTCGCGGGCCCTGACCGACCTGCCCGAAGCCCACGGAACGCTGGCCGGAGCGCTGTGCTCGGGCGAGCAATTGAACGTGCAGGACTGGTTGCGCGAAATCTTCCCCGAAGGTCGGGCGGGCGATGCCGAGGCCGCGCTGCATGCGGTATTCGAATGGACCCGGCATGTGCTGCGCGCCGGTCAACTCGAATTTCAATTGCTGTTGCCGGGTGACGAGACGCCGGTCGCCGAGCGCGCCGTGGCGCTTGGGCAGTGGTGCCAGGGCTTTCTCTACGGACTCGGTTCCAACCCCATCCCCGAGATCGAAGATTTGCCGGCTGATATCGGCGAGATCGTCCGCGACCTCACGGCCATGACGCGGATTGACGTCGACGAGAACGAGTCGCTCGAGGATAACGAGCAGGCCTACGCCGAACTGGTCGAGTTCGTGCGGGTGGGCGTGCAGTTGCTGCACGACGAACTGGCGCCGTTCCGCACGATGGCAGCCGATGACAACCCGGTCTCGCTGCACTGACATGTCGCGATCCAGCCACGTGAAGGAGTCGGCGCCGCCGCCGCCGATCGGTCGCGACGAATTTGCCCGCCGCCGCCGCCAGTTGATGAAAAACATGGGGCGCGATTCGATCGCCATCGTGCCGGCCGCGCCCGTACACCTGCGCAATAACGACGTCGAGTACGCCTATCGGCAGGACAGCAACTTCCATTATTTGAGCGGCTTTCCGGAACCCGAATCGGTGGTGGTGCTGGTTCCGGGTCGAGCGCAGGGCGAGTATTTGTTGTTCGTGCGTGATCGCGATCCGCAGCGCGAGACTTGGGATGGGCGTCGCGCAGGCCCGGTTGGCGCACGCCGCGACTTCGGCGCTGACGATGCCTTTCCGATCGGCGATATCGACGAGATCCTGCCGGGACTCATGGAAGGTCGAGCAAAGATTTACTACACCGTCGGCGTCAACCGTGACTTTGATCACCGGGTGGTTGGCTGGGTGAATGCGCTGCGTGCGCAGGCCAAGCAGGGGCGTCACGCGCCGCACGAGATGGTGGCGCTCGAGCATGTCTTGCACGAGATGCGACTTTTCAAAAGTCGTGCCGAAATCGAGCAGATGCGCGAGGCTGCGCTCATTGCCGCGCGTGCGCACCTGCGGGCGATGCGGTATTGCGAGCCCGGCCGTCACGAGTACGAGCTCGCTGCGGAGATCCAGCACGAGTTTCATTTGGCGCGTGCCGAGAACTCGTATCTGCCGATCGTCGGCGGCGGCGCCAATGGTTGCATCCTGCACTATCGGGAAAACTCTTCGCTGCTGCGGGCTGGCGAATTGGTGCTGATCGATGCCGGTTGCGAATACGAAACCTACGCTGCGGATATCACCCGAACATTTCCGGTGAGCGGTCGATTCTCGGCCGCGCAGCGCGCGGCGTACGAGGTGGTACTCGAGGCGAATCTTGCGGCCATCGAGGCGGTGCGTCCGGGCAATGATTGGAATCGCCCGCATGAAGTCGCCGTGCAGGTTCTCACCGCCGGCATGGTGCGTCTCGGTCTGCTCAAAGGTCGGGTACCGATGCTCGTCAAATCGCTCGCCTATCGGCGGTTCTACATGCATCGCACCGGCCATTGGCTAGGCATGGATGTGCACGACGTCGGTGATTACAAAATCGGCGAAGCCTGGCGGCAGCTCGAGCCCGGCATGGTGCTGACCATAGAGCCCGGGCTATACGTGCCGCCGGGCACGCGGGGCATTCCGCCGGAATTTCGCAACATCGGCATTCGCATCGAGGACGATGTGCTGGTCACCCGCGACGGTCACGAGGTGCTCACCCATGGCGTGCCCAAAGATCCCGCCGCCATCGAAGCGGTGATGGCCTCTTGAGTCCCATGGCCAATGTTGTGGTCAATGCCGAGACCAACGCCGAGCTCGTTGACGTCGCCATCGTCGGCGGTGGTTTGGTGGGCGCGAGCCTTGCGCTCGCGCTCGCGCCGACAGGTCTGCGGACGGCTTTGATCGAGGGTGTGGCACCCGATGCGACCGCACAGCCGAGTTTTGATGATCGCACTACGGCGCTCGGCAACGGCACGCGTCGAACTTTTGAAGCGCTCGGTCTCTGGTCGCAGATCGCGACGCAGGCGGCGGCGATCCGGCGGATCCATGTCTCTGATGCGGGCCGGTTCGGCTTCGCGCGTCTCGATGCCGCAGAGCATGGCATCGAGGCGTTCGGTTATGTCGTGACCAATCGAGTGCTGGGTGCCGCGTTGCAGTCGCGGCTGCGCGGACTGCCGGATCTGCGCTGGCGCGTGCCGGCGCGCTGCACAGCGGTAAGCATCGGCGAGCAAACGGTAGAGCTGCAGACCGAGCCCGAAAGTTTGCCGCTGCGGGCCCGCTTGGTGATCGCCGCGGACGGTGCGAATTCGCGCGTGCGCGAGGCAGCGGGTTTGGGCGCCGATATCGAAGATTACGCACAGGTTGCGCTCGTTGCGCATGTGCGGGCGGCGCGCGCCGCCGACGGTACGGCGTTCGAGCGCTTTACGCCGAACGGTCCCTTTGCCGTTTTGCCGCTGCACGATGGGGCCTACGGCGTGGTGTGGACGCTGGCGCCCGCCGAAGCCGAGCGCGTGCTGCAATACACCGATGCCGAATACCTGGCTGCCCTGCAGCAGGCTTTTGGTTGGCGGATCGGTCGTTTGCAGACGGTCGGTCGTCGTACGGCCTATCCACTGCGATTGTCGCGCGCGCAAACTTTGGTCGGACGCCGGGTCGCCCTGATCGGCAACGCGGCGCAGGGCTTGCATCCGGTGGCGGGGCAGGGGTTCAACCTCGGTTTGCGCGATGCCGCGACGCTCGCTGAATTGCTGGCCGAGGTGGTCACTCGGCAGGGTGCCGGGGCAGATATCGGTGCGCCCTCCGTACTCGAAGAATTCGCGAGCCGACGCCATGCTGATCGTGATGGTGTGACCCGCTTCACCGACGGGCTCGTGAAGTTGTTCGGCGATCAACGAGCGGGTGTGCCGTTGTTGCGTGACTTGGGTTTGTTGCTCTTCGATCTGTCACCGACCGCCAAGCAGGCGATGTCGCGACTCAGCTGGGGCTTTGCGGGGCGCACACCGCGCCTGGGTCGCGGCCTCGGAGTCATGCCGTGAGTTCGGCACCTGCGGCGACCAGCGAAATCTTTGATGTGGTGATCGTCGGTGGCGGCCCGGTCGGGGCTGCGCTCGGTGCGCTGTTGGTGCGTCTGCGGTCGCGCGGGTTGCGCGTGCTCTTGCTCGAGCGCGACTTGCCTGATCTCGCGCAGCCCATCGATGCGCGCGATCTGCGGGTCTTTGCCTTGTCGCGGGCCAGCGAACGGGTCCTGCGTGCAGCCGGCGCTTGGTCAGCTTTGGCGGCGGTGCCCGGCGTCCTCGCGTCTTATGAGCGCATGCATGTTTGGCCGCGCGATGCCGAACCGCGCAGCGAAGGCTCACTGACTTTTGATGCCGCCGAATTGGGTGAGGCGAACTTGGGCTATATCGTCGGCAACGCTGCGCTGCAGCGCGCGACGCTGGCGGCCTTCGTCGAGGGCGGCGGGACGGTGCAGCGCGCGCAGCTCGAAGATATTTGTTTTGCGGAGGCCGGGCTCGAGCTGCTCACCAGCGCAGGCCGATGCATGGCCAAGCTTGTCGTTGGTGCCGATGGTGGGCGATCGCGGGTGCGTGAGATCGCGGACCTGGGCGTCGAGGCCCAGGATTATCTGCAACTGGCCATCGTTGCCAATGTGCAGAGTGAGCGCCCTCACGAGCACACGGCTTGGCAGCGCTTCAGTGGTGAGGGCACGCTGGCGTTGCTGCCGCTGGCGAGCGGCGAGAGCTCCATCGTCTGGTCTTTGCCGCGGGCTCGTGCCGAGGCGCTGCTGGCCAGCCCGCCCCATGAATTTGCCAGCGAGCTGACGACCGCCAGCGCCGGGGTTCTGGGCGCGCTCGAACTCGCGAGTCTGCGTCGCAGTTTTCCGCTGCGCCGAGTCAATGCGCCGCAGTACACGCGCGAGCGCTGTGCACTGGTGGGCGATGCGGCACATATCGTCCACCCGCTCGCCGGACAGGGTGTCAATCTGGGTCTGCTCGATGCCGCGGCGCTCGCCGAAGTACTCGAGGCGGCAACCCTCGAGGGTGAGGATCCGGGTGCGCTGCGCGTCCTGCGTCGCTACGAGCGCTGGCGCAAAAGCGATAACGAACTCATGGCGACTGCGCTCGACCTCTTCAATCGCTTTTTGGCTTTCGGCGGCGATGAATGGTCGCGCTGGGTCGAGCGGGGTCTCGGCGTCGTGGGTCGCAGCGCGCTATTGCGTCGACCGTTTGCCGAGCGCGCGCTCGGGCTCGCGGGCGAACTGCCGCGCGTGGCGCGGCGCGCCTAGCACGCAGTCGCGTGCCGCCGTTGCAACCGCCGCCGCTGCGCTCAGCTCAGTCGGTCGATCTTGGCCGCACAGATGAAATCATTTTCGGTGAGGCCGTTCACGGCATGGGTGCTGTAGCGCAGCCGGCAGTAGTTGTAGCCGATCGCCAGGTCGGGGTGGTGATCCTCGAGGTTGGCGACATGCGCGACTGCGTTGACGAAACTCATCGTGCGATAAAAATCTTTGAACGACCATTCGCGTTGCAATTCACGGCCATCCGGTGACAGTCGCCACTCGGGTGCGAGTTGCTTCAGCAAGCGCGCGCACTCGGTGGCCGGCAACGGCGGCACACCACCCTCGCAGGGCAGGCATTTTTTCTCGATCAGGGTAGTGTTCATGAGGCTTTCTCCGCGGGTCGGTCTTGGCGTCAGCTGCCGCTGCGCCGCGGATAACTGCGGGCAACGTAGGCTTCGACGAGTTGCTGGAATTCTTCGGCGATGTGTTCGCCCTTCAGCGTCACGGTTTTTTCGCCATCTTCGTAGACCGGCGCGACCGGGCGCTCGCCAGTTCCGGGCAGGCTGATGCCGATGTTGGCGTGCTTGCTTTCGCCGGGCCCGTTGACGACGCAGCCCATCACGGCAACGTTCATCATCTCGACACCCGTGTATTCTTTGCGCCATTCGGGCATCCGGTGTCGGATATGCGACTGGATGGATTTCGCCAGCTCCTGGAAGTAGGTGCTCGTGGTGCGGCCGCAACCCGGGCAGGCGATGACCATGGGTACGAACGAACGCAGGCCCATGGTTTGCAGGATTTCTTGGGCGACGATCACTTCCTGGGTGCGATCGCCGTTCGGCTCCGGGGTGAGCGAAACACGGATGGTGTCGCCGATGCCGCGTTGCAGCAACACGCCGATGCCAGCCGTCGAGGCAACGATGCCCTTGCTGCCCATCCCGGCCTCCGTGAGGCCAACATGCAGCGGGTAGTCGCAGCGCGCCGCAAGGTCGGTGTAGATCGCGATCAGATCTTGTACGCCGCTCACCTTGGCCGACAGCACGATTGCATCGTGGGGCTGGCCTAATTCTTCGGCGCGCCGGGCGCTTTGCAGGCAGGACTCGACCACGGCCGCGCGCATGACTTCATTGGCACTACGCGGAGTTGGCGAGGCATTGTTCTCGTCCATCATGCGCGTCAGCAGATCGGAGTCGAGACTGCCCCAATTGACGCCGATACGGATGGGTTTTTGGTACTGACAAGCCGTCTCGATCATTTCGGCGAACTGCGGATCACGCTTGCTGCCGCGGCCGACGTTGCCGGGATTGATGCGATATTTGGCGAGCGCCTCGGCGCAGGCCGGGTGCGCCTTCAAAAGTTTATGGCCGTTGAAGTGGAAGTCGCCGACGAGCGGTACCTGCAGGCCCTCACGCGCGAGTCGATCACGGATATGCGGTACCGCTGCGGCGGCTTCCTCGGAATTGA
The DNA here is from genome assembly GCA_046091005.1 of Gammaproteobacteria bacterium. GTDB lineage: Bacteria > Pseudomonadota > Gammaproteobacteria > Steroidobacterales > Steroidobacteraceae > UBA964. Next base: position 6,703 of record JBJTAV010000151.1, read on the forward strand.
CGGTGACGCGCACGATCTCCGAGCCCGCGCGCGCGAGCGAACGCACCTGCTTCACGGTCGCCTCGATGTCTGCGGTGTCGGTGTTGGTCATCGACTGCACCACAATCGGCGAACCGCCACCCACTTTGACCCCGCCCACCACGGCGGCCACGCTTTGTCTGCGGCTGATCATCGACGAGTCTCCTGCTGTACCTGCTGTCGTGCGGTCCACTCTCTCACGAGTCGCGCCTTTTCGCCCCGCGGGGCGAAAAGTGCTGCTATTATCGCTCCGTTCGCGCATTCCGACCTTGCCGGAGAGATTCGCGACCTCGTGCTGGAGCCCTTTTGCAGGGGTCTCGCCTGGGTCGACGGACGCCGAAGGCGCAAGTTTCCGCCCGGAAACGCTCAGGCAAAAGAACGGCAGGTCGCAGGCGAGCTCTGGAGAGTGATCGTCCCGCAGTCCGAACGGACAGTCGGCGGTCCACCGAAGGGGAGCGGCCCGTCTGACGCAAGACTGGCCCGATCTCTCAGGTCCAAGGACAGAGGGGCGGCAGGAGTCACTGATTCCTGCCGCCCATTTTTTTGGTTCCGGCGGTGACCAGGAGTTGTAGCACTCTTCGGGAGCCCGCATGGGACGCAAGACACCTCTACATGGGCAGCCTGTCGCGCTCGGTGCGGGCATGGTCGATTTCGGCGGCTGGGACATGCCGGTCAACTACGGCTCGCAGATCGAGGAGCACCATCGGGTGCGCCGCGCCGCCGGTATCTTTGATGTCTCTCACATGTGCGTCATCGACGTGCGCGGTCGCGACAGCCGCGGCTTTTTGCGTCGATTGCTCGCCAACGACGTCGACAAACTGCAGCTGCCAGGCAAAGCACTTTACAGCTGCATGCTGAACGCTGACGGCGGCGTGTTAGACGATCTCATCGTCTATTTCATGAACGACGAGTGGTTCCGTGTCGTCGTCACTGCCGGTACTCGCGACAGCGATCTCCTCTGGATTCGTGCACGCGCTCGCGAGGAGCTCGCCCACCTCGACATCATCGAGCGCGTTGATCTCGCCATGCTCGCGGTGCAGGGTCCTGAGGCCCGCGCCAAAGTCGTCGACTTGCTGGAATCGACGGATCGTGAAGCCGCACTCGCTTTGCAGCCGTTTTCAGGGCGATTTTGCGGTGAATGGTTCGTGGCTCGTACTGGCTACACGGGCGAGGACGGCTTCGAAATCATGCTGCCGTACGAAGAAATCAGCGCAGCCTGGCTCGCGCTGGTAGCGGCTGGCGTGGCGCCCTGTGGCCTCGGAGCGCGCGACACGCTGCGCCTCGAGGCCGGCATGAACCTCTATGGCAACGACATGGATGAGAGCAAACACCCACTCGAGTCGGGGCTTGCGTGGACGGTGGCCTTCGAGCCTGCGAGCCGCGATTTCATTGGTCGCGAGGCGCTCGAGCGTGTTCGTGCGGCGGGCGGTGCCACGCAGAAACTCGTCGGTCTTGTGCTCGAAGATCGCGGTGTGCTGCGTTCCCATCAAAAAGTGCTGATCGAGGGTGTGGGTGAAGGCGAAATCACGAGCGGTACGTTCTCGCCGACCCTCGAGTGTTCGATTGCGCTGGCTCGTGTGCCGCGCGCCACCGGCGCGTCGGTGCAGGTGGATATCCGCGGCAAGTTGCTGCCGGCGCGGGTGGTCAAGCCGCCCTTCGTGCGCAATGGCCGTGCACTGATCAGTCTCTCAAAGAATTCAATTTGACCTCAAAGGAGTTTGCCCATGAGCCATGTCCCTGTGGATCGTCGCTACGCCAAATCCCACGAATGGGCGCGACTGCTGCCCGACGGTCGCGTGGAGATCGGCATCACCGACCATGCGCAGCACGCGCTCGGTGACCTGGTGTTCGTCGAAGTGCCGGAACCCGGTCGCGTGCTTGGCGCCGGCGAGGCTTGCGCCGTGGTCGAATCGGTGAAAGCGGCATCCGATGTGTATTCGCCGATCGCGGGCACTGTGCTCGAGAGCAACGCTGATCTCGGCAGCTCGCCCGAACTCATCAATGAGGATTGCTACGACAAGGGTTGGATGACGCGCCTGCAACCCGCGTCGCCGGCCGCGCTCGATGCGCTGCTTGGGCCCGAGGCCTACGCGGCGCAGTTGGCTGCGGAGGGTGGCTGAGATGGCCTTCATTCCGCACACCGAGCACGACATCCGCGAGATGCTCGCGGCGATCGGCGCGCCCTCGATCGAGGCGCTTTTCGATGAAATTCCCGCCGCGCTGCGCGTGCAGGGACTCGATGGCATTCCCGAAAGCCTGTCCGAGATGGCGATCGCTCGCTTGATGAGTGAGCGCGCCCGTCAGGATGGCAGACCGCTGTCTTTCTTGGGCGCAGGCGCCTACGAGCATCACATCCCTTCGGCGGTGTGGGTGATCACGACGCGCGGCGAGTTCTACAGCGCGTACACGCCGTATCAAGCCGAGGCGAGTCAGGGCACGCTGCAACTGATCCACGAATATCAAACCATGATCAGCAGCTTGACCGGCATGGAAGTCTCGAACGCCTCGCTCTATGAAGGCGGTTCGGCGGTCGCCGAGGCTGCGCTGATGGCGGTCCGTGCGCATCGCAAATCGAAGAGCCTGCGTATCCTCGTGCCAAGCACGGTCAATCCCAATTATCGGCGTGTGGCAGTCAGCACCGCCGGCAATCAAGGACTGCGCTTCGAGAGCGTGGCGTATTCGCGCGAGAGCGGATGCATCGATAGGGCGGCGCTCGAGGCCTTGCGGGGTGAGGATCTCGCTGCGCTGGTCATCCAGCAGCCCAATTTCTTTGGTCAACTCGAGGATGTCGATGCGCTCACCGACTGGGCACATTCGGCCGGCATGCTGGTGATTGCAGTCGTCAACCCGACCTCGCTGGCCGTGCTCAAGCCACCCGGCGAATGGGGCACAAAAGGCGCAGATATTTGTGTCGGCGAGGGCCAACCGCTCGGCGTGCCGCTGTCATCGGGCGGGCCTTACTTCGGCTTCATGACCACGCGACTCGAGTACGTGCGCGCGATGCCGGGTCGTATTGTGGGTCGCACGGTCGATCTCGAGGGCAAGCAGGGTTACACGCTCACGTTGCAGGCGCGCGAACAGCACATTCGCCGCGGCAAGGCGACGTCCAACATCTGCACCAATCAGGGACTTTTGATGACGGCGGCGACGATCTACATGAGCCTGCTCGGCCCAGCCGGGCTCGCCAGAGTGGCCGAGAGCTGCATGGCGCGGACGCAGCAACTGCAGAGCGCGCTCTGCCGCGTGCGCGGTGTGCGTGCGGCGTTTGCGGGCGCGCGGTTTCACGAGAGCGTGTTGCTGCTCGATCGCCCCGTGGCCGCCGTGCTGCGCAGTCTCGAAACACAGGGCATTTTGGGTGGCGTTGATCTCAGCGCCGATTACCCGGAACTCGGACCCGCCCTGCTCGTTTGTGCGACCGAAACCAAAACCGACGACGACATCGAACGTTTCGCCGGCGCGCTCGGGGTCGCCCTGCAGGCTACGCGGGCGGCTTGAGCCGCGCGCCACGGAGAACAGCATGAATCAGATTCTCGAAAAATCGATCTTTGAATACTCGCGCGAAGGACGCGGTGCGACGGCGCAGCATCCACCGGCGTTGGTCGGCGCTGCCGCTGCAGCGGCTGACGAGGCACAGTCGGCGCTGCCCGCAGCTTTGCGTCGGCGCAGCAAACCCTTGCTGCCCGAGGTCAGCGAGCTCGATGTGGTGCGGCACTTCACGCGTCTGTCGCAGCTCAATTTTTCGATCGACACGAACTTCTATCCGCTCGGTTCGTGCACGATGAAATACAACCCCAAGGCCTGCAACCAATACGCAATGCTGCCGGAGTTTTTGGCACGCCATCCGCTGGCGCCGGATTCGCAGGGTCAGGGGTTTTTGTCCTGCATGTTCGAGTTGCAGGAGATGCTCAAAGAAGTCACCGGCATGAAAGCCGTGTCGCTCAATCCCATGGCGGGTGCGCACGGCGAATTCGCGGGCGTCGCCATGATTCGCGCGTATCACCGGGCGCGCGGTGATCTGGCGCGCAACGAGATCATCGTCCCTGAGGCGGCGCACGGCACCAATCCCGCGACCGCGACGATGTGCGGTTGCGTGGTGCGCGAGATTCCGGTTGATGCAGAAGGCGACGTCGATATCGCTGCCCTCGAAAAAGCAGTGGGGCCCAACACCGCCGGCATCATGCTCACCAATCCGTCCACGCTCGGCGTCTTTGAGCGCAAGATTCAGCAGGTCGCGCGCATCGTTCATGGCGCTGGCGGGCTGCTTTATTACGACGGCGCGAATCTCAACGCCATTCTCGGCAAGGTACGCCCCGGCGACATGGGTTTCGATGTCATCCACATGAATCTGCACAAAACCTTTTCCACGCCGCATGGCGGCGGTGGACCGGGCGCGGGTGCGGTGGGCGTGAGCGCGCGGCTCGAACCTTTTTTGCCAGTGCCAGTGGTTGGGCGCGAAGGCGACACCTATCGCTGGCTCAGCGAGACTGATCGTCCGCAGTCGATCGGTCGACTCTCGGCGTTCATGGGCAACGCGGGCGTGTTGCTGCGAGCCTATATCTATATGCGCATGCTGGGTCGCAGCGGCATGAGTCAGGTCGGAGAATTCGCGACGCTGAACGCGAACTATTTATTGGCGAAGTTGCGCGCAGCGGGTTTCGATCTCGCTTACCCGACGCGTCGCGCGAGTCACGAGTTCATCATCACGCTGCGCAGACAGGCCAAGGAATTGAACGTCACCGCGATGGACGTGGCCAAACGCCTGCTCGATTTCGGCTTTCACGCACCGACGACTTACTTTCCGTTGTTGGTGCCGGAGTGTCTGTTGATCGAGCCGACCGAGACCGAGAGTCGCGAAACGCTCGATGCCTTCGTCGAGGCGATGGTCGCCATCCTCGCCGAGGCCGAGACCGACGCTGCCAAGCTCAAGGGCGCGCCGTGGACCATGCCGGTGCGTCGACTCGATGATGTGCGGGCGGCAAAACAGCTCGAATTGACCTGGAAGCCTGTAAACTCCGCGGCGTGACGAAAATCGATCGACCCAAACCGACCGGACTCATCCGCCTCGTCAACGCCTTCGGCAATACCTGGAAGGGTTATGTCGGTGCGTTCCGCGAGGAGGCTGCGTTTCGGCAGGAGCTCGCGCTGTGCGTGGTGCTGTTTCCGGTCGGCTTGTGGTTGGGTCAAAACGGTATCGAGCGTGCGCTGCTGGTCGGGCCGATTTTCATCATCCTGATCGTCGAGCTGCTCAACAGCGGCATCGAGGCGACCGTCGATCGTATCGGGCTCGAGCGTCACCAGCTCTCGGGGCTCGCCAAAGATCTCGGTTCTGCGGCGGTCTTCACCTCTTTCGCACTGCTCGCCGTGGTTTGGGCGCTGGTGCTGTTCGATCGCTGAGCAAATTTTTCCCGGGAGACGAACATGACGGCGCTCATCTGCGGTTCGGTGGCCTATGACACGGTGATGGTGTTCGAGGGGCACTTCAAAGATCACATACTCGCTGATCGGATCCACATGCTGAATGTGGCGTTTCTCGTGCCCGGCTTGCGCCGCAATTTCGGCGGCTGCGCGGGCAATATTGCCTATAACCTGAAGCTGCTCGGCGGCGAAGGCAAGGTGATGGCGACGGTCGGCATGGATTTCGGTCCCTACCGTGCCTGGATGCTCGATAACGGCTTGCCGCTCGATCACATCCGTCAGCTCGAAGACGAGTACACGGCGCAGGCGTACATCACGACCGACGCCGACAACAACCAGATCACCGCGTTTCACCCGGGTGCGATGAACCACGCGCACGTCAACAAAGTGCCGAAGACCGCTGGCATACGGCTTGGCATTGTCGCTCCCGAAAGCCACGTGGGCATGTGCGAGCATGCCTCGCAGTTCGCCGCCAACGGCATTCCCTTCATCTTTGATCCGGGTCAGGCGATGACGCTGCTCGGTCCCGATGATCTGCGCACCATGATCGGCCAAGCAAGTTGGGTGGCGGTCAATGATTACGAGGCCAGCCTGCTGGTCGAGCGTACCGGTTGGTCGCTCGAAGATATCGCCGGCAAGGTCAAGGCCCTCATCGTGACCCGCGGCTCACAGGGTTCGCACATCCATGCAGAGGGCAAACTGCATGAGATTCCGCCGGTGAAGCCTGCGCAAGTGGCCGACCCGACGGGCTGTGGCGATGCGTATCGTGGCGGACTGCTATTCGGTCTGCAGCGCGGGCTCGACTGGCCGACCACGGGCCGCATCGCTTCGCTCATGGGTTCCCTCAAAATCGCCCACCACGGCACGCAGAACCACCGTTTTGGTCGCGAGGAATTTGCGGGCCTGTACAAGCAGGCCTTCGGCGTCGCGCTCGGCGCCTGACGCGCTAGAGGCTTGAGCGGTCAAGTCGATCTTTTCGGTAACGCGGCGACCGGGCGTTCCGCGGTTGCGGCCGTCGACCCCGGCGATGAACTGCGCGCGCTCGCTGCGCAGATCCCGCGAGGTTTGCGCTTCGGTACGTCGACGTGGTCGTTTTCGGGCTGGCAGGGCATCGTCTACGGCGGTGACTACGACGAGACGAAACTCGCGCGCGATGGGCTGGCTGCCTATGCGGTGCATCCCTTGTTGCGCAGTGTCGGTGTCGATCGCAGTTTCTATGCGCCGCTCAATGACAAGACGCTGCAACGCATGGCAGCCGCAACCAGCCCCGACTTTCGATTTTTGATCAAGGCCCACGCGGCGCTGATGCTGCCGAAGAGCGCGCGTCGACCCGAGTATCTCGAGGGGGTACCCGATGTGTTTCTCGACGCTGATTACGCGCGACGCGCGGTGATCGAGCCAGCGCTGCGCAGACTTGGCGAGCGACTCGGCGTGATTCTGTTTCAGTTTTCGCCCTTGGGTGATCGAGTGCTGCGTTATCGACAAGAGTTGTTGCTGCGCCTCGAAGGCTTTCTCGCTGCCTTGCCGCGTGAAGCCAAGTACGCGGTGGAATGGCGTGATCGCGCGATGCTCGGCAACGATCTCGCTGACCTGCTCGCACGCCACGGTGTCGCACACGGATTTGCCGCCCATTCGCGTTTGCCACCTGTTGATGAACAGTCGCCCCTCGAGGCCGATGCTGACTGTCCGCTTGTCATTCGCTGGCTGCTCGCGCCCGGACTTGGCTACGAGGAGGCGCGCGCGGCCTACGCCCCCTTCGATCGGATCGTCGATCCCGACCCCAAAACGCGGCGACAAATCGCGCAGCTGGCGCGCAAGGCGCTCACGCAAGGCCGACAGACGATCGTCATCATCAACAACAAGGCCGAGGGGTCCGCACCGCTCTCGGTTGCCGCTTTGGCCAAAGAATTTGTGCAGACCGTGAACGCTGCGGACCCGCCTGCTTTACAATAACCAGCCGAAGCGAGGGAACGCATGACCAACGACGGATTGCTGCGGCTGCGCTGATGCCGGTCGCTACCAAAGAAATCGACGCTGCAGTGGCACGCCTGCGTGCAGGAGAGCTCGTCGCTTTTCCCACCGAGACGGTCTACGGCCTCGGCGCCGATGCGCGCAACCCTGTCGCGTTGCGCAAGGTCTATGCGCTCAAGGGCCGCCCCCCGACCCACCCGCTCATTTTGCATTTGCATTCCGTCGATCAACTTTCGAACTGGGTCGCCGAGCTGCCGCCGACGGCCTTGCGGCTCGCCGCGCGCTTCTGGCCGGGGCCGCTCACGCTCGTGCTGCGACGCGCTGTGGGCGTTGCCGACGAACTCACGGGCGGACAGGACACGATCGCCGTGCGCGTGCCGGCGCATCCGGTGGCGCGGGCCTTGCTCGCAGCCTTCGGGAGTGGCATCGCCGCGCCTTCGGCGAATCGCTACGGACGTGTCTCGCCGACCCGCGCTGCGCATGTCCGCGAAGAGTTTCCGGACGATCTACTCGTTCTCGAAGGCGGTGATTGCGAGGTCGGACTGGAGTCGACCATCGTTTCTTTGGTAGGTGCCGCTCCGCAGTTGCTGCGGCCCGGTGTGATCTCGAGCGCAGCGCTCGAGGCTGAGCTCGGCATGCCGTTGCAGGCGCCGACCACGGGTGCTGCGCCGCGTGTGCCCGGCAGCACCGCGCAGCATTACGCGCCGCAGACGCCGCTCACACTGGTGCCTGCCGGCGGCCTCGATACCGCGATCAGCACGGCGCAAACCCGCGGCGAACTCGTCGTGACGCTGGCCTGTCCGCCGGGTACCGATGCGGCGCGCTATGGGCGTGCGTTGTACGCGGAACTGCGCAGGCTCGACAAGCAGGGCGCATCGCGTATCCTCGTTGAATCCGTGCCTGAGTCGGCCGACTGGGACGCGGTGCGCGACCGCCTTGCCCGCGCCGCTGCTACATTTCTTTGAACTGATTCCGCGTCTGTATCTTTCGCTGAGCTATTGCCGATGAAATCGACCCGCAAGCCGTCCTATATCGACCCATTCCAGCCGCGCGAGATTCGTCGCTTGGTCGGTGAGTTCGGCTCGCCGCTGCTGATCGTCGATTGCGAGCGTATCCGTCGCCAGTACCGCGAATTGCAGCGGGCGCTGCCCGGGGTCGATCTGCACTACGCCCTGAAGCCGCTGCCGCACCCGGCCGTGGTTCGCACGGTGCTTGCCGAGGGCGGCTTTCTCGATCTCGCCACGACGGGTGAGGTCGAGCTCGTGCATCGCATGGGCGTCGATCCGGAACTCTGCATCCACACCCATCCGATCAAGCGCGACATCGACATCCGCTCCGCGCTCGAGCGTGGCGTGCGCGTGTTCGTCGCCGACAACCCCGACGAGCTGCGCAAGTTCGTGCCGTACGCGGATCGCGCCGAGCTCTTGTTGCGGGTGTCGTTTCGCAGTCCGGGCGCGGTGTCCGACTTGTCGCGCAAGTTTGGTTGCGATCCCGAGGCCGTGCTGGCGCTCGCGCGCCGCGCACGTGATCTCGGCATCGTGGTGCGCGGTTTGTCATTTCATGTGGGTTCGCAGGCCCCTGACCCGGGCAAGCACGTCGAGGCGATCGAGGCCTGCACGCGTTTGCTCGCCGCGGCGCGGCGCGAGCGGCTCGGTCCCTGCGATACGCTCGATATCGGTGGCGGCTTTCCGATCGACTATGCGGCGCGCGCACCGCAAATCGGCTATTTCTGCACGCCCATCCGTGCTGCCCTGGCGAAATTGCCGAAGCGCATCCGCGTGATTGCCGAGCCTGGTCGGTTTATTGCCGGGCCGAGCGCGATCGGCGTCGCCTCAGTGATGGGTCGAGCGCGTCGCGAAGGCCATTGGTGGTACTACCTCGACGATGGGCTCTACGGCTCGTTCAGCGGTCAGCTCTTCGATCATGCGCGCTATCCGCTCGAGTCCCTCAAAAAAGGGCGGCATCGCGAGCCCGCAGTGCTTGCCGGACCGACCTGCGACAGCATCGATGTCATCACCGAAAATATTTTGCTGCCCGAGCTCGACGAGGGCGATCTCATCGTGGGTCGAGCGATGGGTGCCTACACTTGGGCGAGCGCATCGGAATTCAATTTTTTCCCGCGTGCCACAGTGGTCTCGATGAATCTCGAGCCCGGGGACCGCGGCAGTGTTCTTGCCGTCACCGAGGGTTTCGGAGCGCACAATGTCTGAGCGAACAAAACTTTTGACGCCCGTCAGCCGACGGAGTTTTTTCTTTGGCGCGGCTGCGGTCGGCGTCGCCTTGCTGACCGACGGCCCGCAGGCTCTGGCGGGGACGCGGGTCTCGCCCTTGCCCGGTACCGACAGCGGTTGGCTGGAACTCTTCAACACCCACACCGCAGAATCCCTGCAAGTGGTTTACCGCTCGACAGAGGGCCTCGTCACTTCGGCTGTCGAGCGCTTGCAGTGGCTGCTCCGCGATCATCGATCGGGCGAGGCTGCGCAGATCGACAGCGGTCTTTACGATCAGCTCGCCGCGCTCGCTTCTGCAGCGGGCGTAGAGCCGCGCTTCGAGGTGATTTCCGGATATCGCTCGCCGCGGACCAACGCTTCGTTGCAGGCAGCGGGTCGAGGGGTGGCGACGCGCAGTCTGCATATGCAGGGCCGTGCCATCGATGTGCGTTTGCGTGGGGTGCCGACCTCGACGCTGCGCGACCTCGCACTCGCCGCAGGGCGTGGCGGCGTGGGCGATTACCGCCGCGGCGATTTCGTTCACCTCGATACCGGCCGCATCCGCCATTGGGCAGGCTGAAGTCGGCCGCGGACGGTCGACCTGATGCAAATTCATGGCGCTGATTTTGTCGCCGGCGCTGCCGCCGCACGCGGTGTGGCCATTGTCATCGATGTGTTCCGGGCCTGCTCGCTGCAGGCGCATGCCTTGGCTCACGGCGCGGACTGTGTGGTACCGGTCGAAGATATCGACGAGGCGAGGGCGCTCAAGCACGCACATCCCGAGTGGCTGCTTGCAGGCGAACGACATGCCCGGCGCCTGCCGGGTTTCGATTGCGGCAACTCGCCGACCGAAGTCCTTGCCGCAGAGATTGACGGTCGTACCCTGATCCACACCACCCATGCGGGCACCCAGGGGCTGATGGCGGCATCGCGCGTGGCGAGTCACGTCTTCACCGGTGCTTTCGTCAATGGTTCGGCCACCGTGGCCGCCGTGAAGGCCTTGGCGCCCAAGGAGGTCACGGTGATCGCCATGGGTCACGAGGCCCGCTTGCGTTGTGCCGAGGATGATCTTTGCCGCGAGTGGTTGATCGCGGCGCTCGCTAATCAGCCTTTCAATCTTGGCGATCTGCCCGCACGGCTGAGGTCAGCGCCTGCAGCAGCAAAATTCTTTGATCCGGCCGCAGACTGGGCGCCCTTGCAGGACTTCGACTTTTGTACGGCGGTCGACTCTGTACCCTTTGCCGTGTGTCTCACGCCCTCGGCACTCGGTCGGCCCGTATTGCGTCGTTACCCATGAACACACCGCAGAACATGGCACCGCAAAACATCATTTTTGATATCGGCTGGGTGCTGGTGCATCTCGCGCCGGCGCCGCTATTGAAGCTGCTTCGCGAACATGGGGCGGGAGTCCTGCGACTGGAAGACATCACGAGCTGCATCGATCTGCACGAGCACGAGAGCGGTCGCCTCGATGGGGCGGGTCTCGTCGCCAATATCGCGCGCCTCGCGCCACGCGAGCCTGCGGCGGCTGCGGTGGCTGCAGCATGGATCGACATGTTCGATCCGCAGCCCGCCATGTTTTCTTTGGCGCAGCGATTGCGTCACCGCCATCGGGTCTATTTGCTGTCCAACGTTGGCGACTTGCATTGGGCCGAGTTGCAGCGGCGCTTTGCGCTGCACGAGCTCGGCCACGACGTCATCGCCTCGTTCGAGGCCGGCATCATGAAGCCTCATCCGGGCATCTACGAACAGGCTGAGCATCGCTTTGCACTGCAGCCCGAGTCGACCGTGTTCATCGACGATCGCGCCGAGAATATCGAGGCGGTGCGCCAACGCGGCTGGCACGGCATCATCCATGTGGACTACGACAATACGGTCGCCGCCTTGCGTGCGCTCGGCGTCGATCCGGAGTGACCTCATGCCCGTGATCGCCACCACCGTCGGCTTGCTCGTGATATCGAATATCTTCATGACCTTCGCTTGGTACGCGCACCTTAAAAATCTCAACGATCGGCCGTGGTGGATTGCGGCGCTTGTGAGCTGGGGCATCGCGCTTTTCGAGTACATGCTGCAGGTTCCCGCCAACAGAATCGGCTACACCGAGTTGTCGCTGGCGCAGCTGAAGATTTTGCAGGAGGTGGTGACACTCTCCGTGTTCGTGCCGTTCGCGATCTTCTACATGCGCGAGCCCGTCAAGCTCGATTATCTTTGGGCCGCACTCTGCATCATGGGTGCGGTGTACTTCATTTTTCGAAGTCCAGCCACATGAGTGCAGTCGATCAGTCCGTGGCGGGAACCACCGCCATTCACCGTCGCGTCGAAGTGCTGCAGAGGGGGGGCGACCCCAGCTGCATCGCAAGGTTGGAGTCGGGTTGGGCCGTGTTCGGCGAGCGGCAATTTTTGCGTGGCTACGCTTTGCTGCTCCCCGACCCGGTGGTGCCGACGCTCAATGATTTGCAGCCCTTGGCGCGCGCTCGGTTTCTTGCCGATATGGCGCGACTGGGTGATGCGCTGCTCGTCGTGACCGGTGCGCTGCGCATCAATTACGCCATGTTCGGCAATCTCGAGCCCGCCCTGCATGCGCACGTGGTACCGCGCTATCGCGACGAGCTTGCGCCGCTCGATGTGGCGCACCCTTGGGCCTATGACTGGACGACTGCGCCGCTCTTTGACGCCGAGCGCGAGCGTGATCTGCTGAGCGCTGTTCGCGCGGCGCTTGTGGCCTAGAGGCCAGCGGTCACCGTGATTGCCGGGGTGCCCGTGACCGTGGGGGTGCCCACTCAGGATAGCGGCGCGTAGGCGAGCGGCAAGGCGGTCGTCGACTTGATGGTCTCGAGCGAAAAGCTTGCGCTCACATCGAGCATCTCGAGGGCGCTGATCAGGCGCTTGTAAACCGCGTCATACCCTTCGATGTCGGGAACCACGATTCGCAGCAGATAGTCGACATCACCACTCATGCGGTGCAGTTCGGTCACCTCGGGCAGATCGCGCACCACTTTCGCGAACTTCTCGTACCACGCGGCGCTGTGGCTGGGCGCCTTGATGGTGACGAACACCGTGGTCGCGACGTTAAGCGCGCGCGCATCGAGTAGCGCCACGGTTCGGCGGATGACCCCGGTCTCGCGCAGACGCTGGATACGACGCCAGCATGGCGCTTTGGAGAGCCCGACGCGCTCGGCAATCTCGGCTGCCGTCAGGCTGGCATCTTTCTGCAGCACGTCCAGAATTTTACGGTCGAGCTTGTCCATGAGATTTTATCTCTCGAAATAGCAATTTAGAGAAACAGTGTTGCTCATGATGCGCCCGAGCTCCCTGACTTCGCAACCCTGTAGCTGCGATACAGGACTATCTTTGAACGCCATGAAGCTCATGCGCATGTTCTCGGAACACCCGGCCTCGGTCGGCGAAAGTTACTTCGGGCATTTGCTGCAGGCGAGCAGCTTCGGCCTGCGCATGATGTTCGCGGGGATTGCCTGTGTGCTGCATGGGCTCTTGCCCTTCTTGTTCGTGACCACGGGCTCGGAGGCCGTCAAGGGTCTGAACGAAGAGATGTGCGCACGCCGCGCCAAGGCCCTGCGGGGCGAGGCCGCGATCCGCTAGACTGCGCGGCGGATTCACCGCCGGGACGCCCTTTTGTCTGCTTCAAATCCCTCGAGAGATCACTCGAGCCTGCCCGAGCTGCGACTGCGTCGTGGCGAAGACAGGCGTCTGCGCGCCGGGCACCTGTGGGTGTTCAGCAATGAAATCGATGTCGCGGCGACACCGCTTGCGAGTTTCGAGCCCGGTGCCCAGGTCCGCGTAGTCAGCGATCGGGGTCAGTCACTCGGTGTGGCCTATCTCAATCCGGCGACGCTGATCGCCGCACGCATCTTGGCGCGCGACGCCGACCGTCCGCTCGGCCGCAAATGGCTGGCGGAGCGGCTCCGACAGGCGCTTGCCTTGCGCGAGAGTTGTTCGCAGAGCGCGCATTACCGGTGGGTCTTTGGCGAATCCGATGGGCTGCCCGGATTGGTGCTCGATCGCTATGGCGACATCGTCGTGGGACAAATCGCGACCTTGGGCATGGAGCGTCTGCAGGCCGAGATCGAGGCTGCGATCCGCGATGTGCTGAATCCGGCCGTGCTGCTGTGGAAGAACGACTCCGGGGCGCGCGCGCTCGAAGGTTTGCCGGAGCGTGTGCAACTTGCCTGGGGCGAGCTGCCCGAGCAGGTCTCGGTGTTCGAGCATTTGCCTGCAGGGTCGACCCTGAAATTCGCGGTTGATCTTGCCGGCGGTCAAAAGACGGGCTGGTTCTTCGATCAGACCTTCAACCGCAGCTTGTTGCCGCGATTTCTTCGAGCTGGAGCGCGCGTGCTCGATGTCTGCAGCTACGCCGGCGGTTGGGCGACTACGGCGGCCGCCGCAGGTGCTCGAGACGTCGGCTGTGTCGATTCTTCCGCCTCGGCGCTCGCGCTGGCGGCGCGTAATGTCAGCGCCAACACCGCACTGACGGCAGTGCTGCATCGGGGTGATGCATTCGATGTGCTTGCGGCGCTCGCGGAAGCCGGCGAGCGCTACGACGCGGTGATCGTCGATCCGCCCGCTTTCATCAAGCGGCGCAAGGAGATTCCGCAGGGTCAGGCCGCCTATCGCAAGCTGAATCAGCTTGCCCTGCGTGTGCTCGAGCCCGGCGGTTTGCTGGTGTCCTGCTCGTGCTCCCATCACCTCGGCGGTGACGATCTGCTCGCCGCCATTCAGGGCGCGGCGCGGCACGTCGATCGTTTCGTGCAGGTGCTGCACGAGGGCGGGCAGTCGCCCGATCATCCGCGTCATCCGGCTATTCCCGAGACGCGTTACCTCAAGGCGTTTTTCTGCCGCGTGTCGCGCGGCTAGAAGCTAGAATTCGGCCGATGATCGCCTATCCCGGCTTCGATCCCGTCGCTTTCGAACTCGGCCCCTACAAGGTGCGCTGGTACGGCATCACCTATCTCGTGGCTTTTGCGGCGGCGTGGTGGCTGGCTCGCCGTCGAGCGGCGCTGCCCGGCTCGACCTGGAAACCGCTCGATGTTGATGACTTTCTTTTTTACACCATGCTCGGTGTGATCTTTGGCGGTCGCATCGGCTATGTGCTTTTTTATGGCCTTGAGTATTGGCAGCAAGATCTCTGGTATCCGCTGCGCATCACCGAAGGTGGCATGTCATTTCATGGTGGCCTGATCGGTGTGCTGGTCGCGCTCGCGGTATTCGCCGTGCGTCGCGGTCGGCAGATCGCCGACGTGTTCGACTTCGCCGCCGCGCTGCCTGGACTCGGGATTTTCTCGGTGCGCGTCGGCAACTTCATCAATGGTGAACTTTGGGGCAAGCCCGCCGAGCTCCCGTGGACGATGATGGTCGATGGCGTGGCGCGACACCCGACACAGCTTTACGAGGCGGCGCTCGAAGGCCTGCTGCTCGCCGCAGTGCTCTGGTGGTTCACGAGTCGTGATCGACCGCGTCTCGCGCCCTCGGGGCTATTTTTGGTGATGTACTCACTTGGCCGTTTGACCGTGGAATTTTGGCGACTGCCCGATGCACACATCGGCTATCTCGCAGGCGGCTGGCTCACCATGGGGCATTTGTTGACGCTGCCGATGCTGCTCGCTGGCATCGCACTGCTGGTGATTGCGTATCGTCGCAACGAGAGCTCTGGTAATCGGGCCCCGGGCAACCCGACCGCGGGCGATCGCCAGAGCGCATGAAGCAGTACCACGATCTCATGGCGCAGGTGCGCGAGCAGGGTACCCGCAAGACTGATCGGACGGGTACGGGCACGCTGTCGGTGTTCGGCTATCAGATGCGCTTCGATTTGCGTGCCGGCTTTCCGCTCGTCACCACCAAAAAAATTCATCTCAAATCGGTAGTGCATGAACTTTTGTGGTTCCTGCGCGGCGATACCAACACTGCCTATTTGCGCGAGCATGGCGTCAGCATTTGGGATGAATGGGCCGATGCTGACGGCAATCTCGGGCCGGTATACGGCAAGCAGTGGCGTTCGTGGCCGACGCCGGACGGCGGCAGCATCGATCAAATGTCCGAAGTGCTGCGCCAACTGCGCAGCCAACCCGACTCGCGGCGCATCATCGTCAGTGCCTGGAACGTGGGCGAGCTCTCGCAAATGGCGCTCCTGCCCTGCCACGCGTTCTTCCAGTTTTACGTGGCTGACGGTCGGCTGTCTTGCCAGCTCTATCAGCGCAGCGCCGACATCTTTCTCGGCGTGCCGTTCAACATTGCCTCGTACGCGTTGCTCACGCACATGGTGGCGCAGCAGTGTGATCTCGGGGTCGGCGACTTCGTCTGGACAGGCGGCGATTGCCATCTCTATCTCAATCACCTCGAACAAGTCGATTTGCAGTTGTCACGCGAGCCCTTGCCGCTGCCCGAGCTCCTGATCCATCGACGTCCGGCGAGCTTGTTCGACTATTCCTACGACGATTTCGAGTTCCGCAATTACCAGCATCACCCAGCCATCCGCGCGCCGGTCGCGGTTTGAAGGAGACGATAGTGGCGATACCCGAGATGCGCACCAGCGCATGGATCAAAGTCCGCAATTCCCGCATCCATGGCAAGGGCGTATTCGCCGCCAAGCGCATCCCCAAGGGGACGCGGGTGATCGAATATCTCGGTGAGCGCGTCACGCACAAGGAAGCCGACGAGCGTTACGAGGATCACGATCCGAACGACAATCACACCTTTCTCTTCATCGTCGACAACAAAACGGTGATCGACGCGGGTGTCGGCGGCAACGCTGCTCGCTTCATCAATCATTCCTGCGATGGCAACTGCGAGTCGGTGATCGAGTCGCGGCGGGTGTTCATCGAGACGACCCGCGAGATCGAAAAGGGCGAGGAGCTCGGCTACGACTACGAGATCGGTCGCGAGAAAGAAGATCCCCTGAATGTCGATGAGATCTATGCCTGCCGCTGTGGTTCGCCGAAGTGCCGCGGCACCATGCTCTGGCCGGCCGAAGATCCGCGCAAAAAGAAAAAGCGCCGCAAAGTCGCAAAGAAATCGGCAGCCAAGCGCCGGCGATGAATGCGCGCCGGCCGCGCCTCGTGCTGGTGGTCGCCGTTGCCGCAAACGGCGTAATCGGTCGCGAGGGCGGCTTGCCGTGGCGGCTGTCGGCCGACTTGCGGCGATTCAAACACATCACGCTCGGCAAGCCGGTGGTCATGGGTCGCAAGACCTGGGAATCCATCGGCAAGCCGCTGCCGGGGCGTCACAATATCGTCGTCACGCGTCGCCGCGATTTTCATGTTGAAGATGCTGCCGTCACCGTGGTTCACGATCTCGATGGCGCGCTGGCCGCGGCGGGTGACGTCGAAGAGGTCATGATCATTGGCGGCGCCGAGATCTATGCGCTCTCGCTGCCACGAGCAAAGATTGTCGAACTGACCCGCGTACATGCCGATATCGCAGGCGATACCCGTTTGCCCGAGTTTTCGGCGGCAGACTGGCAGGAGATCGCGCGCAGCGAGCACCCGGCCGATGAGCGCAACGATTACCCGATGAGCTTCATCACGTTGCAGCGGCGTTGAGTCTCAGCGAGCGCGGGTCTTGATCGCTCCCGCTGCAATTTTTTGGCTCCATTCCGCAGGACCGCTCTGGTGCACCGAGGTACCAGTCGCATCGACGGCAACCGTCACCGGCATATCTTTGACCTCGAATTCATAGATGGCTTCCATGCCGAGGTCTTCGAAGGCGACGACGCGCGAGGCCTTGATGGCCTTGGAGACGAGATAGGCGGCGCCACCCACGGCCATGAGATAGGCGGCCTTGTGCTTGCGGATGGCTTCGATGCCGACCGGGCCGCGCTCGGCCTTGCCGATCATGGCGATGAGGCCGGTGTTGGCGAGCATCATCTCGGTGAATTTATCCATGCGCGTTGCGGTCGTCGGGCCCGCCGGACCCACGACTTCGTCGCGCACCGGATCGACCGGTCCCACGTAATAGATGACGCGATTGCGGAAGTCGACGCCGGACGGCAAGCCCTGTCCGCTTGCGAAAAGATCGGCGATGCGTTTGTGTGCTGCATCGCGCCCGGTGAGCATCTTGCCGTTGAGCAGCAAGCGATCGCCCGGTTTCCACGAGGCAACCTGCTGCGGCGTAAGGGTGTCGAGATCGACACGCAGTGCTTCGGCAGAGGGTTTCCAGTCGACCTTGGGCCAGCGCGACAGATCAGGAGCCTCGAGTTTTGCCGGACCAGAGCCATCGAGCGTGAAGTGCACGTGCCGTGTGGCGGCACAGTTCGGAATCATGGCTACCGGCTTCGAGGCGGCGTGTGTCGGGTAGTCGAGAATTTTGACATCGAGCACGGTCGCCAGTCCGCCGAGACCCTGAGCACCGATGCCAAGCGCGTTGACCTTGTCGTGCAGCTCGACACGCAGTTCCTCGATCGGCGTACGTGGGCCGCGCGCCTTGAGCTCGGCCATATCGATGGGATCCATCAAAGACTCTTTGGCGAGCAGCATGGCTTTTTCGGCTGAGCCGCCGATGCCGATACCGAGCATGCCGGGCGGGCACCAGCCAGCGCCCATCGTGGGCACGGTCTTGAGCACCCAGTCGACCAAAGAATCGCTGGGATTCAGCATGACGAATTTCGATTTGTTCTCGGAGCCACCGCCCTTGGCAGAGACCGTGATTTCGACCTGATCGCCAGGGACCATCTCGACGTGGGTCACCGCCGGAGTATTGTCGCGGGTGTTTTTGCGCGTGAAGGCAGGGTCGGCGACGATCGAGGCCCGCAGCGTGTTGTCAGGATCGAGATACGCGCGACGCACGCCTTCGTTGATCATTTCTTCGAGCGTGAGCGTGGTTTCCCACCGCACGTTCATGCCGACTTTGACGAAGGCAACCACGATGCCCGTGTCTTGGCAGATTGGGCGATGGCCCTCGGCGCACATGCGCGAGTTGGTGAGAATCTGCGCGATCGCATCTTTGGCGGCAGGCGATTCTTCGAGCTCGTAGGCGCGGCCAAGCGACTCGATGTAATCCATCGGATGGTAATAAGAAATGTACTGCAGAGCGTCGGCAACGCTCGCGATCACATCCTGCTGCTTGATGATGCTCATGGTGTTACTCGTTGCTGGTTATCGGCATTTTACCTTTGGTGGCGCAGGGCTGTGACCAGCGTTCCGGGCCATCGAGCGAGGCCGCGCTGAGTGCGCCGCCCCAGACGCAGCCCGTGTCGAGCGCAAGAAGCTCAGCGCGGTCGACGAGGCCAAGCGTAGACCAGTGGCCGGTGACGAGCCGAACGCCCCGGGTTCGCCGCGTCGGCACCTCGAACCAGGGCATCCACCCTGCGTCCTGCGAGCCCGGAGCCCCTTTCATTTTGAGATCGATGCGACCATCTGCCCGGCAAAAGCGCAGTCGGGTCAGCACGTTAATGATGAAGCGCAGCCGATCGCTGCCGTCGAGCTCATCACGCCAGCAGTCGGGTTTGTTGCCGTACATGACATCGAACAGTGCTTGCGGATTGGCTTGCAGCGCATGCTCGACTTCGCGGGCGTACTGCAACACTTCGTCGGCGCTCCATTGCGGCACCACGCCAGCGTGCAGCATGAGATCCGACCCTTCGCGCACCGCAAGCGGCTGCCTCAGCAGCCACTCGAGCAACGCGTGTCGATCGGCTGCACTCAGTACATCGTCGAGCGTGTCGTCTTCGCGCAATTTTTGCCGACTACCGAAGGCCACGGCCAGCAGATGCAGATCGTGGTTGCCGAGTACTACGCGCGCGTTGGCGCCGAGTGCGCGCACGAAGCGCAGCACGCCAAGGGAGTCGGGACCACGATTGACGAGATCGCCCACGAACCAGAGTTGATCGCGATCGGCACTGAAGCGGATATCTTTGAGAAGTTGCTGCAGTTCAGTGAGGCAACCCTGCAGATCGCCGATCGCAATCCGCGCCACTCAGTTCGCCTCGACGGCTGCGGCGAGAGCTGCGAACTCTGCGGGTGAGAGCGTTTCGGGACGCGCGCCGGGATCGATGCCGCAGGAGGCGATTTTCTCGGCATCCAGGAGTGATCGCAGGGCGTTGCGCAGCGTCTTGCGGCGCTGCGAAAAAGCCGCCGACACGGCTCGTGCATAGCGCGCATCCACCGGAAATGCGGGTGTTTGTCGCATGCGGAGTCTGGCCACCGCCGACCACACTTGGGGCACAGGTCGGAACGCTCCCGGACCGACATCAAACAAATGCTCGGCGATGACCCACGGCGCGAGCATCACGGTGAGGCGTCCGTACTCGCCGCTGCCCGGGGCCGCGCAAATGCGCTCGATCACCTCGCGCTGCAGCATGATGTGCAGATCGATGATCGAAGATCTGGCCTCCAGCAAATGAAAGAGCAGGGGTGTCGAGACGTTGTAGGGCAAATTGCCGATGACGCGCAGGCGCCTGCCACGGCTCGCCGCCAGCGCCGCGAAGTCGAATTTCAGCGCATCGGCTTCATGCAGCGTGAGGCCACGACCCGCGAGTCGCTGCCGCAGTTCGGCTGCCAGATCGCGATCGATTTCGATGGCATCGAGTGCGCTGCAATGTTCGAGCAGGGGTTCGGTGAGTGCGCCGCGACCCGGGCCGATCTCGACCAGTGCTTCATCAGGCTGCGGATTGATCGCTTCGATGATGTGCGCGATCACCTGCGGGTCGTGCAGGAAGTTTTGACCAAAGCGCTTGCGGGCAAAGACCAATGCGCGTCTCAGTGCTTCGCAGCGCGGCGACGCTGCACGAGATCGATCGCCAGTTCGACTGCCGCGCGCAGACTGCCGACATCGGCGCGGCCGCTGCCGGCGAGCGAAAGCGCGGTGCCGTGATCCACCGAGGTGCGAATCACCGGCAGACCCAGCGTGACGTTGACCGCAGCCCCAAAGCCCGCGTGCTTGAGCACCGGCAGTCCCTGATCATGAAACATGGCGAGATACGCGTCGGCCTTGGCCATCTCGCGCGGCACGAAGGCCGTATCGGCGGGCACGGGGCCAAAAGCCTGGATGCCGGCGGCGCGTGCGGCTTCGATCGCCGGCGCGATTTCGCGCAGATCTTCATCGCCCAAGAGTCCGTTCTCCCCCGCATGCGGGTTGAGCCCGCAAACGGCGATGCGTGGCTCGGCGATCCCGAAAGCGCTCTTCAGGTCTTGATGCATGATGCGCAGGATGTCGAGCAGCATCGGGGCTTTGATCGCATCGGCTACGCGGCGCAGTGGCAGATGCGTGGTGGCAAGCGCCACGCGCAACTCGCCTGCGACCAGCAGCATCACGGGCTTGGGTACGCCGCAGCGCTCGGCGAAATATTCGGTGTGCCCGGAAAAGGCCACACCCGATTCCGCGATCACGCTTTTTTGGACCGGCGCAGTGACCATGGCATCGAACTCGCCGCTGCGCACGCCATCGAGCGCGTCATTGAGCAGGCGCAGGACGTAGGGCGAATTGCGTACATCGGGTTCGCCCGCCACGCAGGGCGTGGCGAGCGGTCGATGCAAAACTTTGAGCTGGTCAAGTCGAGAGCCAGCGGGTGCCCGCGTCTCGAGTAGCTCGCGATCGACCAAGCAGCTGATCTCGCAGGGCGGCAGGGCTGCGTGGGTCAGTTGCGCACAGAGCTCCGGGCCGATGCCTGCGGGCTCGCCCGAGGTAATGACGATGCGCGGTCGATCAGGTCTTGATGTCGACATACGCCTCGTCGCGCAGCCGACGCAGCCAGAGTTCGGTTTCTTCGTCTGCCTTGCTCTCGCGCAACTGCAGGAAGGCGCGTTGACGACGTAGTTCGTCCGTGTTGTCGAACTGACGACGCCCGAGCAGCTGCACGATATGCCAGCCGAACTGAGTGCGGAACGGCTCGCTGATTTCATTGACCGCGAGCTTGCCGAGGGCAGCGTCGAATTCGGGGACGAAGGTGCCCGGAGCAGTCCAACCGAGATCGCCACCCTCGGCGGCGGAGCCTGGATCTTCGGAGAGCGTTTTGGCAAGCACTGCGAAGTCTTCGCCGGCATCGATACGCCCGCGTGCGTCCACGAGACGTTGACGCACGGTGGCGTCGTCCTGGATTTCGGTGGGCTTGAGCAGAATATGCCGCGCATGGGTCTGTTCGATCACGACCTGTTGATCGGCACCGCGGATTTCATTGAGGCGCACGAGGTGATAACCGGACGGCGTGCGCAGTGGCTGACTGATCTCACCCGGCTTGAGGCCGACGACGAGATCGGCGAGCACTGTCGGGATTTCGGGACCGCGACGCCAACCGAGCGCACCACCTTCGAGTGCAGTCTGGCTGTTCGAATAGGCGACTGCCAATCGCGCGAAATCTTCACCCGACTTGGCGCGATCGAACACGTCCTGCGCGCGTTTGGCCGCGTCGTCGAGTTGCGTCGGCGAGGCGTCTTGCGGCACGGCGATGAGAATATGCGAGATGTTATATTCGTTGAGCTCGGACGGGCGCGACTTCTGCTTCTCGAGGAACTGGTCGAGTTCGCGCGGCGAAACATTGATGCGCTGGATGACGTCGCGCTGTTGCAGCACCTGCAAGGTCATCTCGCGGCGGATGTTCTCGCGGTACATGCCGTAGTCGATGCCTTGCTGCGCGAGCGCGGATGGCAAGTTCGCCAGATCGAGACCATTGCGCTGCGCTACATCAGCGAGCGCCTGGTTGAGAGCCTCGTCACTGATGCGGATGCTCGCGCGTTGCGCACGTTGCATCTGGATCTCTTGCACGATGAGTCGCTCGAGCACCTGCTGTCGCAGCACGGCTGCGGGCGGCATTTCGAGGCCCTGTGCTTTGAGCCGCTCGCTGACCAGAAGGATCTGCTCTTCGAGTTCGGTGGCGAGGACCACACCGTCATTCACTACGGCAGCCACCCGATCGAGCATGACGCCGCGATCCGAGAGCGAGCGCTGTGCGATGGCGGGTGCTGTGGTTGCGAGCACCAACACGGCAGCGACGAAAAGGCGAACGGCAGGCAGGCGATGGATCATGGTCTGAACCTGAAAATCTAGGGAAGTCAGCGGCTTAGGCCGACCGATGAGTATCCCCGAATTGCCTCTTCGAGGAAAGCATCGGCCGAGCTTCCGACACTCGCGAGGCCGTTCAGTTCCAGCTGCAGGTAAATGCCCGTGTCGCGCTCGCCGGTGCGGCTCGAGACGAAGCGGCGACCGACAAGCCGCAGCCGCCAGCAGCAAGCCTTGTATTCGAGCCCCGCAAAACGCTCGAGCGTGGTGCGTTCGCGAATGTCATAGACCATGCGTCCGTAGGCGTTCCAGCGCGCGTGGATCGGCCAGGCTCCCGACACCTCGCTCTGCTCCAATCGGTCGCGCTGAAAGCGATACGCAAGATTGAGCGCGCGCTCATCGTCAGGCCGGTACTGCACGCGCAAATGACTGCGCTGCTGCCGGGATGCTTCGCTGTCCCATTGCAGGCCGAGATTGACGTTCCAGTCGCGCCAGGCCGAGATGCCGAGTTGGGCCACGAGATCGGAGCGGTTGGTGACGGGGGTCGTTTCGCCGGGCAGGCGGACGCGTGGTCGATCAAAGCGCCAGGTTTGTCCCAATGTTGCGGTCAGCAACTGCCGGCCCGAGCGACTATCGTAGATGCGCGAGGTCACACCCACGCTGGCGTGATTGGCATCGGCGATGCGATCCACGCCCGCGTAGCGTGTGGTGCGAAAGAGCTGCACGAAATCGAGATCCGGCAGCGCGGTGTCGAAGATCGGCAATGCATCTTGATTGCGATAGGGGGTCCAAAGATAGAGCAGCCGTGGTTCCAGCGTCATGCGCGTGCGCGAGTCGGTACTGCCATTGCGCTCGAGTCGCAGCGCGGCATCGAGTGCCGCCCAAGGCAGCGAACGCGCCGGCCTGTCCTTGCCACCCGGAGCCACGTTCTCAAGATCGTACCGCGTGTACCGCCAACCGGCCTGCGGCCGCAGGTAATAGCCCGCGTTGCCAAAGTCGAGCCCCAGGCGGGGTGCGACATCGGCACGCCAGCCCTGCACACCGGCATCGCGGTCAAAGTTCACGAGTTCACCATCGAGCCCGAAGCTCACCGGCAGCGCACCAGGACGTTGCCAATCACCGCTCGCGAGCACACGCGGCAGCCGCGCGTAGGGTCGATCGACTGCGCTGAGTGCTCGATCGATGGTCTGGAATTGATCGGCCTCGGCACGCAGCCACCAGTGATCGTCGCGATAGCTCAGGCTCGCGAGCCGACGCAGGAAGGCCGTGCTCGTGCCTTCGCCTCCGGCGGCAAAGTCCTCAAAGTATTCGGCGTCGCTGACGCTCTGCGCGTCGAGGTCGAAGCGCCAGCCCGCCGGCAGTTCGCTGCGGTGCCTGACCCGCAGCCAGTTGCGATCGGCATCTCGAAGCGAATCGGCGGGCAAATAATTGAGTCGAAGTTCACCGCGATGCTGACGCGTCAGATAACGAAAGCGACTGCCGAGATCGAGTCCGCGTCGACCAAAAATCGTGGGCTCGAGCGTGAGGTCATAGTTCGGCGCGAGATTGAAATAATAGGGCAGCGTCGCTTCGGCACCGCCGCGTGTGCTGTAGCCGATATTCGGGAACAGAAAACCGCTCTTGCGCTGCCCACCGAGCGGGAACGAGAGATAGGGCAGATAAAGAATTGGCACGCCCTTGAATTCGATCGCGGCATTGCGACCCGTGCCGTTGCGGCTTCGGGTATCCAGCTCGATGCTGCGGGCGCGGATGCGCCAATCGGGCGAGGTCTGCGGGCAGGTGCTGAACCACACTTGCGAAAGCTTTACCTTGCCATCGAGGCCCACTTCCATGTTCGCCGCGGCGCCCCGCGCCGGTCGCGTCGGCAACTCGAACTCGGCGTCATCAAAACTGGCGCCGCCCGCCGGATCGTAACGACCCGAACGACCCGAGGCGCGCAGCTGCGGATCGGCATAGCGCACGAGACCGCGCACCGCGAATTCGCGGGTTTGGGCGTCGTACTCCACGTCTTCGGCGCGCAGGCTGCGCTCGCCCTGACGAATGCTGACGCCCCCGCTCAGGTCGGCATCGCCGCTGACGCCGAGTTCCGCTGCATCGCTCGTGACTTCGACCGCATCGTCGGTTTGACGCGCCAAGGGCGCGGCTGCGGGCGGTGGGCTTCCTGCCTCAGGCAGTCGATCGCCGCGAGCGAGTGCCGCGCGTACGGAACTCGGTGCCGGGCAGCGCAGGGGCTGCGCGGCGGCTTCGGGAGGTGCGGCGGCTTCGGGAGGTGCCGCTGTGTCTGAGGAGGCGCGGGCGACGAGCACGCCTTGCAGGACCGCGAGCGCTGCGCAGGCAAGGAGGCTGACGGGACGACGCGGCGGGGCCATGGCGCCGCCCATTATAATGACCCGCCTTTTCGCCACTGTGGATTTCAGCGCACTTGTCGAGTTCTGCCGATTCAATCAATTCGCGGCCGTGGGCCGACGCGCGATTCGAGCTGCTGTCGCTGTGGGTCGTGCAGGAACTCGGTCACGATGCCGCAGAGATCGGCGTGGCTTCGGCCGATGCGAGTTTTCGCCGCTATTTTCGGGTCCGGCTGCGCGATGGCCGCAGTTTTGTGGTCATGGATGCACCACCTGCGCACGAGGACATCGGCCCCTATTTGAAAGTCGCGACGCTCTTGCACGCAGCGGGTGTGCATGTGCCCACTGTCCATGCCGTCGACCGCGAGCGCGGCTTCGTGTTGCTCGAAGATTTGGGCTCGACGCCGTTTTTGCCCGAGTTGCGTCGGCCCGGTCGCGCGGCCGTGCTTTATGCCGCAGCGCTGCAAACCCTCGAGGGGATTCAGGTCGACGGACTGTCCGCGGCGAGCGAGTTGCCGCCCTACGACACCGCTGCGCTGCGCCGCGAGCTCGAGCTGATGCCCGAGTGGTTTTGCGGTCGCCATCTGCAGCTCGAACTC
This sequence comes from Gammaproteobacteria bacterium, assembly GCA_046091005.1. Taxonomy (GTDB): domain Bacteria; phylum Pseudomonadota; class Gammaproteobacteria; order Steroidobacterales; family Steroidobacteraceae; genus UBA964. Next base: position 32,203 of record JBJTAV010000151.1, read on the forward strand.
GATGCCACCGAGCGTGGGTTGATCGAGCAGGCATTTCTTTGGTTGATCGACCAGGCGCTCGCGCAACCGGTCGTTTTCGTACACCGCGATTACCACTCACGCAATCTCATGCTGCTGCCCGGTGATGCCACGGGGGTGATCGATTTTCAGGACGCGCTGGCCGGCCCGGTGGGTTATGACCTCGTCTCCTTGCTCAAAGATTGCTATATCGGTTGGCCGCGAGCGCAAGTCGAGACCTGGGTTCGCGAGTATCGGGCGCGGCTGCTGCGCCGCGGTTCGTCGGCACTTTGTGGCCGCAACGATCGAGAGTTCCTGCGTTGGTTCGATCTGATCGGTGTGCAGCGACACATCAAAGTGCTCGGTATCTTTGCGAGGCTTTGGTGGCGCGATGGCAAAATAGGCTATCTCGATGATCTGCCGCTGACCCTCGATTACGTGCGCGACAGCAGCGCGCGATACCCCGAGTTGCGCGAGTTTGCGCTTTGGCTCGAGCGACGCGTCGTGCCGCAACTGGCGATCGCGAACCTGCGCGCCAAGCAGGCAGCGCCAAAATGAAAGCCATGATTTTGGCGGCCGGGCGCGGCGAGCGCATGCGGCCGCTCACCGACCATTGCCCCAAACCTTTGCTCGAGGTCGGCGGTCGGTCGCTGCTCGCCTGGCATCTGGCGGCGCTGTCGCGTGCAGGCATCCGCGACATTGTCATCAACCATGCTTGGCTCGGCGTGCAGATCGAGTCTGCTTTGGGCGACGGTCGTCGTTACGGCGTACGGATCGCCTACAGCGACGAACGCGGCGAAGCGCTCGAGACCGCGGGGGGGATTGTCAACGCGCTGCCGTTGCTGGGCAGCGAACCCTTTTTGGTGGTCAACGGCGATATCTGGACTGACTTCGATTACGCGCGTCCGCCGCTGCTCGATGCCGAGGCCAGCGCGAGTCTTGTTTTGGTGCCTACTCCGCCGCAGCATCCGCGCGGCGATTTCGCGTTGTTGCCGCGCGAGGCTCGCGAAGGCAGCTACGACGTGCTCGCCGACCCCGAACGGCTCGCGGCGCCTGACGCGCCACCGCGATACACCTTTTCCGGCATTGCGATGTACCGCCCCGAGTTCTTTGACGGCTGCAAGCCCGGGCGCTTTCCCTTGCTGCCCTTGCTGCGCGCCGCTGCGGCTGCAGGGCGCTTGCGCGGTCGTCTGTATCAGGGGCTTTGGTTCGATATCGGCACGCCCGAGCGGCTGCGCGAACTCGATGAGCGGCTCGCCGGCGGGGCGAACGGTTAAGTCTGCGGCCGTCGCGTAAACTCCCGCCCATGACCGACAAGGAAAAAGTCGTCGCCGTGCCGCCCCCCGTGCGCAGTGGCGAGAAGTACCGCACGGAACAGGGTTTTTCCGCGATCCGCGATGGCATCAAGGCAACCGCCGGTGCGCCAATGCGTGTGCCGGGCGGCAAGCCGCGCTGGCTCAAGGCCCAGCTCGCTGCGGGCGAGAACTATGATTTCGTGCGGCGCACGGTTCGCGAGCATCGTCTGGCCACGGTCTGCGAGGAAGCAAAGTGCCCGAACATCGGCGAGTGCTGGAACGCGGGCACCGCGACCATCATGCTGATGGGCGAGGTCTGCACGCGAGCCTGCCGTTTTTGTGCCGTTGACACCGGGAATCCGCGCGGCTGGTTGGACCCCGAAGAACCGCGCAATACCGCGCGCACCGTGGCGCTGATGCGCCTGCGTTATGTGGTGCTCACGTCCGTTAACCGTGACGATCTGCCTGATGGTGGTGCGGCGCATTTTGCGGCAGCGGTGCGGGCCATCAAAGAAATATCGCCGCAGACCGCCGTCGAAGCCTTGACCCCCGATTTTCAGGGCGTGCTGGCTGATGTCGAGACCGTGGTCGATTCGGGGCTCGAAGTATTTGCGCAAAATGTCGAGACCGTGCGTCGGCTGACGCACCCGGTGCGCGATCCACGCGCGGGTTACGAACAGACCTTGCGCGTGCTCGCCCATGCCAAGCGCCATCGGCCTTCGGTGTTGAGCAAAACCAGTCTGATGCTCGGGCTCGGTGAGACCGACGAAGAAATCATGACCACCATGGATGATTTGCGCGCGCATGACGTCGACCTGCTCACGCTCGGGCAGTACCTGCAGCCGACCGCGAATCATTTGCCGGTGGCGAGGTTCGTCACGCCGGAGGAGTTCGACCGCTACCGCGAGTGGGCACTGGCGCGCGGCTTTCGCGAATGCGTGTCGGGGCCGCTGGTGCGCTCAAGCTATCGCGCCGAGCAGGCGCTCGCGGGCAACAATGCCGGGCTCGACAACGCGGCGCTTGCGGCCAGTGTCCCGCCTCGTCCGTAACCTCGGTCGTGCCGAGTACCTGCCGGTCTGGCAGGCGATGCAGCGCTTCACCGATGAGCGCACGGCCGAGACCGCCGATGAAATTTGGGTGGTCGAGCACGAGCCCGTATTCACGCTCGGCATGAATGCTGATCCCGCGCACGTGCTCGATGCCGGCGACATTCCGGTGGTGCGCGTGGATCGCGGCGGGCAGGTGACCTATCACGGGCCCGGGCAGTTGGTCGTTTATCCGCTCATCGATCTGCGACGCGCTGGGCTCGGTGTGCGTGATCTCGTCACGGCTCTCGAGCAGTCGACCATCGATTGCCTCGCCGGATACGGGATTTCGGCCGCCACGCGGCCAAAGGCACCGGGGGTCTATGTGGGCGGGCGCAAAATCGCCAGCGTCGGCATCCGTGTGCGGCGGGGCGCGAGTTATCATGGTTTGGCATTGAACGTGGCCATGGATCTGGCGCCGTTCGAGCGCATCAACCCCTGCGGCTATGAGGGGCTCGCGATGACCCAACTGGCGGCGCTAGGCGCCCCGACCGGGATGTCACGTGTGGCCGCGGACCTGCTGACCGAACTGCAGCGTTTGTTGTCGAGGATCCGCCATGACCCCGCCGAAACCCGTGCCGAGCAAGAAAGAAATCGAGATGGTTCGCAACCTTCTCGCCTACATCGGTGAGGACCCGGACCGCGAAGGCCTGCTCGAAACCCCAGCCCGTTTTTTGAAGGCCTGGGAAGAATACACCCGCGGTTACCGCGAGAAGCCCGAAGAAATTCTCAAGTCTTTCGAGGATGGTGCGCAGAGCTGCGATGAGATGGTGATCGTGCGCGACATCCCCGTGTACTCGCTTTGCGAGCATCACCTCGCGCCATTCTTTGGCAAGGCATACGTAGGTTATGTGCCTGACAAGCGAATTTTGGGCTTGTCAAAGATTTCGCGACTGGTCGAAATCTATGGCCGACGCCTGCAGGTGCAGGAGCGGCTCACCAACCAAATCGCCGATGCGCTCGACACCCATCTGCAACCGCTCGGCGTCGCCGTGGTCATCGAGTGTCGTCACATGTGCATGGAATCGCGCGGCGTACGGCACACCGGGACGGCGACCGTGAGCTCGGCGCTGCGGGGTTCGATCAAGACCAACGCCGATACGCGGCGCGAGTTTCTGTCGCTGATCGGCCGCTGATCAAACCCCGGGGTCTGATCGGACTCAGATCACCATCATCACGCCTTCGGTGGCTACCAGCGCACCGACCAGCGCCGTCACCTGTTCGCGGCTCTCAGCGACGATGGTGTAAGTGATCGAGATGAAGTTTCCGGCGCCGCTTTCGCGCTCGCTGATGCGATCAGCCGAGAGCGAGGGGCTGTGCTGCGTGACCACCGCATCGATACGCGCGCGAAAATCACGCGATGTTCTGCCCACCACCTTGATCGGATAGTCGGTTGGGAACTGCAGCGGGCTCGCTGCCGGATCGACGGGTGTTACCACGGCTGCGTTGCGAGCTCGCGCAGCAGGTCAGCGATGCCCTGGCGCATTTGCTGCCACACGGGCCCCGGTTTGCCGTTGCCCACGGGCTGACCGTCGAGCGTGGTCACTGCCGCAACCGTGCGTGTCGATGAAGAGATCCAGACTTCCTCTGCACTGCGCAGTTCGGCCTCGCTGACGTCACGGGTTAGGCAGGGCAGCCCCAAACGATCGGCAACTTCTTCGACCACGCTGCGCGTGGTGCCTGGCAGGATCGCGGTCGAATTGGGCGGCGTGACGATGGTGCCTGCGAGCACCACGTGCACGGTAGAGGCTGTGGCTTCCATCATCTGCCCATCGCGCAGCAGGATAGTTTCGTCGGCGCCGACATCACAGCTCAGTTGTCGTTGCAGCACGTTGCCGAGCAAGGCCACCGATTTGATGTCGCAGCGTGCCCAGCGGATGTCGGGCGCGGTGACGCAGCTGATGCCGCGCGCGAGTTGCTCTGCGCCGGGTTTGGCGAGGGGCGCCGCGAAGCCGAACACGGTGGGTGGAATTTGTGGCAGGGGCGCGTGGGCGCGTTCGCTGTCTGCTCCGCGCGAAATCTGCACGTAGACATACATGTCACCGCCGCCGTTACGCTCCATGAGACCGCGCATGATGGCGCGCCAGCCGTCGCGATCATGCGGGTCACGCAGGCGCAGCGCTGCGCAACTGCGGCCGAGTCGATCGAAGTGTTCGCTGAAGCGGAATGGCCGCCCTGCAAAAACAGGGACTACTTCGTACACGCCATCACCGAACAGGAAGCTGCGATCGAGCGGCGAAATCTTTGCCTCGGCGAGTGGCAGCCATTCGCCGTTCAGGTAGCAGATCGGCAAGGGGGCGGCCATGTCAGCGCATCCACATGGCGACGGTGTCGCGTACGCGGGCCCAGACACCGCCAGCGGGCAAATCTTTGCTGACCACGAGCGGCACGCGACGGATGACGGTGTCGCCGTCTTGAACGCGCAACTCGCCGACTTGTTGCCCGGCCTTCAGCGGTGCGACCAGAGGTTCGTTCAGCTTGGTGGATACCCTAAGCTTCGAGGCACCACCGCGCACCACCGTGACGGCGACGTTGCTCTGCGGTCCGATGGCTGCGTACTGTTCGCTGCCCTTGTACACGCGCGGTTGCAGCACCATCTCGCCAGCCTTGCGCAGCGTGACGGTTTCATAGAACGCGAAGCCGTAGTTGAGGATACCGGCACTCGCCCGTTCGCGGATTTTTGGCGACTCGGTGCCGAAGACGGCCGAGATCATGCGAGTGCCGTTGCGCTCTGCCGAACTGACGAGGCAATAGCCTGCGGTATCGGTGTGACCTGTCTTGATGCCATCGACGGTCGGGTCTTGATAGAGCAGACCGTTGCGATTTCCTTGACGGATATTGTTCCAGACGAATTCTTTCTGCGAGTACCAGCGGTAATACTGCGGGAATTCGCGGATCAGGGAGCGCGCCAGAATCGCGATGTCGCGTGCCGTGGTGTACAGCGCAGGATCGGGTAGGCCGGTCGCATTCGCGAAGCTGCTGTTCTTCATGCCGAGTGCTTTTGCTTGCTGCGTCATCAGCTGCGCGAAAATCTCTTCCGAGCCCGCGAGTCGTTCGGCGAGTGCGATCGCGGCGTCGTTGCCCGACTGCACGATCATGCCCTGCAGCAATACTTCGGCGGGTACTTTGTCGCCCACCTGCAAAAAGGTGCGCGAGCCCTCGGCACGCCAGGCTTTCTCGCTGATGGTGATCGGTTCCTGCAACTGCAGGCGCCCTTCGGCGAGCGCGCGAAAGGCCACATAGGCCGTCATTACTTTGGTGACGCTGGCGGGTTCGACGCGCAGATCTTCGTTCTGTCCTGCAAGACGACGCCCCGTGGCCTGATCCATGAGGATCCAGGATTTAGCCTCTACGGCCGGCGCTGGCGGTACGGCCGAGGTGATGGCTGCAGCGGGTTGCACCGCAAAAAATGGCAGCACGAGCGCGCAGGCGAACAGGGCAAGACGGGACAAAACAGAAGTGGACAGCGACCGTGACAACAAGATGCAGCTCCTGCGAATGAAAGGGACCAGAGTCTGCCGCGAATTGTAAACGTGTTACTCGTGCGCGGGACGAGCATCCGGGATGCCGGCAACCCGCAGTCTTTCGATCATGTCATCCGCCTCGATGGCGTTATCGAGCGGACCGACGCGTACGCGGAACACCGTACGCTCGCCGATGCGCGCCTCACGCACGCCGGCATTGCGGATCCCGGCGCGTGCCAGCAAATTCAACATCGCCTCGGCGTTGGTGCGGGTCGCGAAAGATCCTGTTTGCAGATAACGCGAACTGACGCCGATGTCCGCCGCGGCAGTGACTACGGGCGCAGCCGCAACCGCAGGCGTAGCCGCAGCCGCAGGCGTAGCCGCAGCCGCGATCACGGGCGCGGGCGCCTCATCGCCCGGTTCGATGACGCGGATTTCCACGGGGGCGGTGCCCTTTCTCACCATGTCGAGTTTGTGCGCGGCGGTATAGGACAGATCGATGATGCGATCGCCGACGAACGGCCCGCGATCATTGACCCGAACCACCACCGAACGCCGGTTCTCGAGATTGGTGACGCGCACGTAAACGGGAATGGGCAGCGTCTTGTGCGCCGCAGTCATCGCATACATGTCGTAGGGTTCACCACTCGAAGTACGCTCGGCGTGAAAACCGGGTCCGTACCACGAGGCTGTGCCGCGCTCGATATGACCGCGTGCACTGCGTTTCACGCGATAGGTCCGACCGAAGACTTCGTAGGTTTCGGGATTGCCGTAGCGGCTGCGCGGCTCTTTGCGCGGTACGGCGTCGGGGATGTCGTCGATGCGGCGCGGCGGCTTGACCGTGCCCGCGGGAACATCCGCACGCGGCAAAGGGTCCGGACCACGACGCAGCGTGCCGCAGGCCTGCAGCAAAAGTGCCGTGACCGCGAGCAAGAGCAGCGCGCGACTTTTGAAGATCATCAGGAGTTAACGATCATCAGGGGTTAACGATCATCAGGGTTGAAAGACCATTTAAGGTGTGGAGACCGCTGGCGGTACAGGCTTGGCAAGTTCAGCGGCGATCGCGGTCGCTAGGTCATGCACCGCCATGGCGTAGAGGATGCTGCGGTTGTAGCGAGTGATGACGTGGAAATTCCGCAGTCCGACGCGAACGTTCGCGCGATCGGCGAGTTCGGCCGGCACGAGGATGACTCGCGTGTCATCGCTGATCGACTCGGGCAAGGAGAAGCCGCGCGCGCGAGCGCCCGCTGCGGTTTCATTGAGTTCGAGGTTACGGCGATCGAGTGTTGGCATCACTGCTGCCATGGTCTCGTCGCTGGCCTCTGCGGCGAGGATCGCTGATTGCTCGCGTTGCCAGCCGTGTTCGACAAAATAATTGGCGACGCTGCCGATCACGTCGTCCCAGTTATCGAACAGATCGCGCCGCGCATCACCCGCTCCATCGAGCGTCCCGTTGACGGCATAGCGTCGGTAGCTCGAGGGCATGAATTGCGGCGCGCCCATCGCTCCGGCATAGGAGCCGAGTGTGCTCAAGGGATCGAGTTTCTCTTCGCGTACCAGCAACAGGAATTGCTCGAGTTCGGAGCGGAAAAAACGACTGCGCGGCGGGTAGTTGAAGCCTAGCGTCATGAGCGCATCAAGCACGCGCCACGAGCCTTTGTTTCGACCGTAGTTGGTTTCGATGCCGATGATGGCAACGATGTACGCAGGCGAGACCCCGGTCTTGGTGTGCGTGGCCTCGAGGCGCGCGCTCTGGCTGCGGGCAAACTCGACTCCGCGCGCAATGCGCTCCGCGCTCACCAGGCGATTGCTGTATTCAAACCAACGCAACACGCTCTCGGCAGGTCGGGTGATGGCGGCGATGATGCGCGGCTGATGCATGCCCTGCGCAAGCAGCGCGCGGATGTCGGCCGCCGGAATGGAATTTTTGGTCGATACCTCGTCGATGAAGGCACGAATGTCTTCGCGCTCGAGATCGAATGGCGCCGGGGCCTCAGGCAAAGGTGCCGGGGCGGCGGGTGGTGGCGGCGACGGTGCAGGCGCAGGCACTGGCGCAACCACAGGCGCAACCACAGGCGCAACGGCCGTCGGGACCGATTTCTTGGGCGGTGAGGCGCAAGCGCCGAGTGCGAGCAAAAGCAGCAGGGCGGGTGCGCAGAGACTGCGGCGGAGCGCAGCGTTGACGGTAATCATCAGGCGGCGAGTTTCCGGTTCGCGTACAACGACATCAGCATACCGAAGCCAGCGAGCAGGGTCACCATGGAAGTTCCGCCGTAACTCACGAGTGGCAGCGGTACGCCGACCACGGGCAGCAGACCACTCACCATACCCGCGTTGATGAACACATAGACAAAGAAAGTGGCCGCCAGACTGCCCGAGAGCAAACGCGCGAAGGTGTCGCGCATCTGCGAAGCGAGGAACAAGGCACGCAGCGTGACAAACACATAAAGACCAAGCAGAACGACGGCGCCGACGAGACCGAGTTCTTCGCCGATCACGGCGAAGACGAAATCAGTGGTTCGCTCGGGAAGAAAATCGAGCTGTCCCTGTGTGCCTTGCAGATAACCCTTGCCGAAGAGCCCACCCGAACCGATGGCGATGGTCGACTGAATGATGTGATAGCCCGCGCCGAGCGGATCCGCCTGCGGGTCAAGAAAAGTCAGTACGCGCTGCCGCTGATAATCGTGCAGAAAAAACCAGCCTATTGCGGCGGCGCCGATACCGCCGACGCCGAGCAGCAAGATGTAGCGTATTGCCAGACCGCCGAGCAGCACGACAATGAAGCCTGCCGTCAAGATAAGCAGCCCCGTGCCGAGATCGGGCTGCACGATGGTGAGTGCTGTCGGCACCAGGATCACCGCGGCGAGCAGCAGCAGCGTGCGCGGATCTGGCGGCAGCGGCCGCTCGCGCAGCAGCCAGGCGCAAGCCATGGGCACGGCAATCTTCATGATCTCGGATGGCTGAAAGCGCACGAAGCCGAGATCCAACCAGCGCTGCGCGCCTTTGCCGATATAACCGATGGCATCGACGATGAGGAGCAGCACGAGTCCGGCGAGATAAAGCCAAGGCGTAATGAGGCGCAGCACGCCGGGTCGCAGCTGCGCGAGCGCCAGCATCAGCATGGCGCCTATGCCTAGCCGAATGCTGCCGCGCACTACCGACTCCCAATCCCCACCCGATGAACTGAACAGTATGAATTGCCCGTAAAGCGCGATGGCGGCGAGCCCCGCGAGCAACGGGCCATCAAGGCGCAGTGTCCCCAGCAAGCGCGTCGTGCCGGTGAGGGTTCGTTGCGTTGCGCTGTCGACGTTTTCACGCAGCATGCTTACTCCTCGCTCGCGACGGCAGTGGTAGCGACGACAGGCTCGTCAGCGGTGCGCGGCGGCGGAAATTTGCGTAGCAGATACGCGTCCATGACCTTGCGCGCGATCGGTGCGGCGGTGCCACTGCCGCTACGACCGTTCTCGACGATGACCGCAAGCGCAATCTTTGGTGCTTCGGCGGGTGCAAAGGCCACGAACCAGGCGTGATCGCGCAAACGCTCGGCGATGGCCGCCTCGTTGTAGCGCGCATTCTGTGCCACGGTGAAAACCTGGGCCGTACCGGTTTTGCCGGCGATGGTGTAGGGCGCCCCCGCAGCCGATCGACTCGCGGTACCACCTTGCATGACTGCGAGCATGCCGTCGATCACCCGTTCCCAGTCCTCGGGCTTGCCCGCCTCCGGTTCCGGCAGAGGTCGAGATGCGAGTTCGGTAATTTTTTGGGTCTCAGGATCGCGCATCGCGCGCACGAGACGCGGCCGATAGTTCTTGCCGCGCGTGGCCAGCACCGCTGTCATGTGCGCCAGTTGCAGCGGCGTGCTCGTCATATAGCCCTGACCGATGCCAAAGATGACGGTCTCGCCCGGAAACCAAACCTGTTCTGCTCTTTTTTTGAAGACTGCCTTTTTCCATTCGGGTGAAGGCAGGATGCCGGCTTTCTCGCCACCGATGTCTATGCCGGTCGGTTCGCCGAGCCCGAACTCGGCCAAAAAGTCATGCAGACGACGAACGCCGATCTTGTTCGAAACATCGTAAAAATAAGTGTCGCAGGATTGCGCGATCGCCGTGCGCAGGTCGATGGCGCCATGTCCTCGCGGTCGCCAGTCACGGAAGCGATGGCGACTCCCGGGCAAAGAAAACCAGCCCGCGCAGTAATGCGGTTCGGTCGGTTGCACGACACCGAAGGTGAGCCCGGCGAGGGCGACCACGGGCTTGATCGTGGAGCCCGGTGGATAAGTCCCGCGCAGCGCGCGATTGAACAGCGGCTGATCCGGGTTTTCATTGAGCGCGCGGAACTCGGGGCGGGTCAGGCCGCGAGCGAACATATTGGGGTCGAAGCCTGGTCGACTGACGAGCGCGATGATGTCGCCGTTGTTCGGATCGAGGGCGACGATGGCTGCGCGCTGATCGCGCACGGCATCTTCGGCAACACGTTGCACCTCGAGATCGAGCGTGAGCAGCAGATCGGTGCCCGGGTCGCCGGGTATCGCCTGCAGTTGCGCTTCGAGTCCGCCCGCTTTGTCGACCGAGCGGCCGCGAGCGTTGACCATGATTTCGCGTCGACCGTTGCGGCCGCGTAGCTGCTCTTCGAAGGCCGCCTCGACGCCCACCTTGCCGATGGTGGAGGTACCCGCGTACTGCTCGCGATCGATACGTGCGAGATCGCTCTCGGAGATGGTGCCGACGTAGCCGAGCGCATGCACCGCGACCTCACCCTGCGGATAGCTGCGCGCAAGGCGAGTGCGGATATCCACGCCCGGAAAATCGAAACGATTGACCGCGAAGCGCGCCATATCCTCGTCGTTCAAGAAGAGTCGGATCGGCACGCTGTCGAAGGGTCTGCGCGAGCGAACGATGCGACGCAGATCATCGATATCGTCGGCATCGATCAGTCCGACGCGGGCGAGGCCCTGCAAAGTGGCCCTGAGGTCCGGTACCTCCTCCGGGACGAGTTCGAGCTGATAGGCCGGTTTGTTCTCGGCGAGGATTGCGCCGTTACGATCGTAAATGATGCCGCGCGGCGCGGGCTGCGGCTCGATACGCACGCGGTTGCCCTGTGCCAGATCGGTGTAGTCGTCGTATCGCAGCACCTGCAACCAGACCAGTCGGCCAAGCAGCACCAGCGTCAGGGCTGCGACGATGAACACCGCCGCGACGGCGCGCTGTTCGAACAATCTTTGTTCGACCCAGAAATCTTTGATGCGTCCGCGGATACCCATCGCCGTGTCGATCTTGCGTCGGCGCTCAGCGGCGCGCGCGATTTTCGCTCGCCTGCCAGGCGGCAGTCAGCGGCCAGAGCAGCACGCCGACCAGAATGGGCAGCCAGCGCATCCAGCCGCCGGAGGCATTGCCGGTCCAGCCGTCGATCGCCCAGCTGACCGCTTCGCTCGCGAACAACAGCGCTGCAGCGAAAACGGATTGCTCGAACAGCGGCTTGTTGCGGACCAGCAAGTGCTGGCGAACCGCAATATAGGCGACCAGCGAGAGCGCGAGCGCGTGCTGACCGAAGACTGCACCTCGATAGACATCGAGTGCGAGACCGGTGACGAAACCGAGGGTGATTCCGCCCACACGCGGCGCAATCAACGACCAAAAAATCACGGCGATGACCGCGAGTGGCGGCCGGATCGCGGCGAGCCAGAACGGCAGCGGCAGCACTTGCAGCACAAACGCTGCGAGTGTCGTCAGCACCAAGCGACTGCGAACGGTACTGGCGATCATGGCGGTGTGCTCGCCGCTGCAGGCGTCGGTATGGTGAGCTGGGCGGCTGGCGGCGCGGCGGGATGTGCCGGCTTGAACCAAAGAAATGCGACCACACGGTCGCGATCGAGGGTGGCCGTAATCTTTGCCGTGACCTGGGCGAGGGGCGAGGCACCATCGCGCCGCACCGCGCTCACGCTGGCGACGGGATAGCCCGCCGGGAATGTTTCGCCGAGCCCCGAGGTGACGAGCAGATCGCCGTCACGGATATCGGACTGCAGAGGCAAATAAGGCAGGCTGAGTTCGCCGCTGCGACCGGTGCCGAGCGCCAAGGTGCGCTGACCGGTGCGGGCGATCCGCACCGGTACCGCATGCTCGGGATCGGCGAGCAAAATGATCTCGGCGCTCCACGGCCCTACGCGCAGCGCTTGACCGACGAGACCTTCGCCTGCAATCACCGCCTGACCTTTGCGCAGGCCATGCACCGTGCCGCGATCCACCGTGTAGCGTTGCCGCAGTCGGTTGGTCTCGACGGCGATCACGCGGGCCGTCAGCCAGCGATCAGCGACGTCGGCCGCTGCGCTGCGCAAGTTGCGCAGTTCGAAGTTTTCGCGCTCCAGATCGGCGCGCCGCATGGCCAGCAGTTCGAGTTCGCGCAGGCGCTCGCGCAGTTCGCGGTTTTGTTGTTGCAGCGTCGCCCTTTGCTCAAAGTTTTCTTGGGTCCATTGCCACGCCGCTGCCGGCGAGGCGAGCGCCATTTGCAGCGGATAGGCGACGGCTTGCAGGGCAAAACGCACGCCGTCGAGCCAGCCGCCACGCTGGTCTAGCCACATGATGCTCAGCGAGAGACTCGCGTAGACGAAGAAGCGCAGCCCCGCCGGGGTGCCGCGCGAGGAAATGTTTCGGCTGGCAGCCGTGTTACTCAAGCCCGAAGTTGCCGGGGCCGAGCTCGTCCATCAGTTCGAGGATGCGCCCGCCGCCGCGCGCCACGCAGGTGAGCGGGTCCTCGGCGATGACGACCGGCACGCCGGTCTCCTCGGTGATCAGTTTGTCGATATCACGCAGCAACGCGCCGCCGCCCGTGACCACGATGCCGCGCTCGGCCACGTCGGAACCTAGTTCAGGCGGGGTTTGTTCGAGCGCCTGCTTGACCGCACCGACGATGCCCTGCAGCGGCTCTTGCAGCGCTTCGAGGATCTCGTTGCTGTTGAGAGTGAAGGCGCGCGGCACACCCTCGGAGAGGTTGCGACCCTTGACCGAGATTTCGCGCACGGTCTGTCCGGGATAGGCCGAGCCGATTTCGATCTTGATGCGTTCGGCAGTCGTTTCGCCGATGAGGATGCCGTAGTTGCGACGCACGTAGTTCATGATCGCTTCGTCGAAGCGATCGCCACCGATACGCGCCGATTGCGCGTAGACGATGCCGTTCAAAGAAATGACCGCGACTTCGGAGGTGCCACCGCCGATGTCGAGCACCATCGAGCCGCGCGCCTCTTGCACCGGCAGGCCCGCGCCCACGGCGGCCGCCATGGGTTCGCTGACTATGGCTACCGTGCGTGCGCCCGCGCCTTCGGCGGATTCGCGGATTGCACGGCGCTCGACCTGCGTCGAACCCACCGGTACGCAAACCAGCACGCGCGGTGAAGGCTTGAGCAGACGGTTGTCGTGCACCTTGGCGATGAAGTACTGCAGCATCTTCTCGGTGTAGGTGAAGTCGGCGATGAAGCCGTCTTTCATCGGCCGCACGGCAGTGATGTTTCCGGCCGTGCGACCGAGCATGATCTTGGCTTCCGAACCGACCGCGACGATGACTTTGCCGCCGCGGCTGAAGTCATCTTGCACGGCGACCACGGACGGCTCGTTGAGCACGATGCCTCGATCCCGGACATAGATGAGCGTATTCGCCGTACCGAGATCGATCGAAATATCGCTGGAAAAATAGCCGCGCAGGCGCTTGAACATCGTGTGGTGCCGGGGGAGTCGGGTGGGGGAAAAAGAGCCGAGAAAACGCGAGCAATCTAGCAATCTGCGGGCTCGCCCACAAGGCAAGGGTGATATGATTTCGCGGTTTTTCAGCCCCGGTGCTTGACCCATGAGCCTCAGCCGAGCCGACATCGAAAACATCGCGCGTCTTGCGCGCCTAGAGCTCACGGAGGCCGAGATCCCGGTCTACGTCGACTCCCTCTCCAAGATCTTCGCCTTCGTCGGTGAGCTCGATCGAGCGCCCACCAGCGGCATCGCGCCGATGGCGCATCCGCTGCCGGGTCTCGCGCAGCGCCTGCGCGCCGACGAGGTCAGTGAGCCCAACCGCCGCGACACCTACCAGCAAAACGCGCCCAAGGTCGAAGCGGGCCTCTACCTGGTGCCCAAGGTGATCGAATGAGCGCCCCCGCAGCGACCGTAGCCGCGCTCGCCAAGGGTCTCGCCGCCGGCGAGTACTCCAGCGTCGAGCTGACCCGCGCCTATCTCGAACGCATTGCGGTCGCGCAGCCCGCGCTCAACGCCTTCGTCACCATCACGGGCGAATGCGCCCTGGCCGCCGCCGCGGCGGCTGATGTAGCGCGCGCCAAGGGTCAGGCGGGCCGACTGCTCGGCGTGCCCATCGCCCACAAAGACATCTTCTGCACCGAGGGCGTGCTCACCACCTGCGGCTCGAAGATGCTGGCGAATTTCGTCTCGCCCTACGACGCCACGGTGGTCGCGGGCCTGCGCAGCGCCGGCACGGTAATGCTCGGCAAGCTCAACATGGACGAGTTCGCCATGGGCTCGTCGAACGAGACCAGTTTCTTTGGTCCGGTGCGTAACCCTTGGGACACCAAGATGGTCCCCGGCGGCTCGTCGGGTGGATCGGCCGCCGCAGTCGCCGCACGCCTCGTGCCGGCGGCCACCGCCACCGACACTGGCGGTTCCATCCGTCAACCCGCCGCGCTCTGCGGGGTCACGGGCATCAAGCCCACCTACGGGCGCTGCAGCCGCTACGGCATGATCGCCTTCGCCTCGAGCCTCGATCAGGCGGGTCTCATCACGGTCAGTGCCGAAGATGCGGCGCTGCTGCTCGGGCCGATGTCAGGCTTTGATCCGCGCGATTCAACCAGCGTCGAGCGCGCCGTGCCCGACTACACGACCACCCTCGGCGATTCGCTCGAGGGGCTCACCATCGGGCTCGTCAAAGAATTCTTCGACAAGGGGCTCGACGCCACCAACGAACAGCGCATTCGCGATGCCATCGCCGTGTTCGAAAAACTCGGCGCCCGCGTGCGTGAGGTGAGTTGCCCGAATTTGCCCTTGTCTGTGCCCACCTATTACGTGGTGGCGCCCGCCGAGTGTTCATCGAACCTCGCGCGCTTTGATGGCGTGCGCTTTGGTCATCGCTGCGAGTCGCCAAAGAATCTGCTCGATCTCTACTGCCGTTCGCGCGGCGAGGGCTTCGGTGCCGAGGTGAAGCGGCGCATCATGACCGGCACCTATGTGCTGTCGGCCGGCTATTACGATGCCTATTACCTCAAGGCGCAGCGCGTGCGGCAGCTGATCAGCGCCGATTTCGCCCAGGCCTTCCAGAGCTGCGATCTGCTCTTTGGCCCGACATCGCCGACGCCGGCCTTTCCGATCGGCGCCAAGTTCGACGATCCCATCACCATGTACCTCAACGACATCTACACCATTGGCGCCAATCTGGCGGGCCTGCCCGGAATGTCCATTCCCTGTGGGTTCGTCGACGGTTTGCCGGTGGGACTGCAGATCGTCGGGCCGCATTTTTCCGAGGCGCGCATGCTCAACGCCGCGCATCGTTACCAGCAGGAAACCGACTGGCATCTTCGCGTGCCGGCGGCGTTCGCCTGAGGATTCGCCATGGAATGGGAAACCGTCATCGGTCTCGAAATCCACGCCCAGCTCGCCACCCGCTCAAAGATTTTTTCGGGCTCGGCGACCGCATATGGTGCCGAGCCCAATACGCAGGCGAATCTGGTCGACCTCGGCTATCCCGGGGTGTTGCCGGTGCTCAATGGCGAGGCGGTGCGCATGGCGGTGCGTTTTGGACTCGCGATCGGCGCGCGCATTGCGCCGCACTCGGTGTTTGCGCGCAAAAATTATTTCTACCCCGATCTGCCAAAGGGCTATCAAATAAGTCAGTACGAATTGCCGATCGTCGCCGAGGGCGCGCTCGATGTCGTACTCGATGACGGCACGCGCAAGCGCATCGGTATCACCCGGGCGCATCTCGAAGAAGACGCCGGCAAGTCGCTGCACGAGGGATTGCCCGGCGTCAGTGGTATCGACCTCAACCGTGCGGGCACGCCACTCATCGAAATCGTCAGCGAACCCGACCTGCGCTCGGCCAAAGAAGCCATCGCCTACATGAAGAAAGTGCACACGCTGGTGCGCTATCTCGAAATCTGTGACGGCAACATGCAGGAAGGCTCGTTCCGCTGCGACGCCAACGTGTCGGTGCGCCGCAAGGGCGCCGAGAAATTCGGCACTCGCGCCGAGATCAAAAATCTGAACTCGTTCCGCTTCGTCGAAAAAGCGATCAACTACGAAGTCGAGCGGCAAATCGAGATCATCGAGAGCGGCGGCAAAGTGGTACAGGAAACCCGTCTTTACGACCCGGACAAGGGCGAGACGCGCTCGATGCGCTCCAAAGAAGAAGCCAACGATTACCGCTATTTCCCCGACCCCGACCTGCTCCCGGTGGTGCTCGATGACAGCTTCATCGCCGGCGTCAAGGCCGCGCTGCCCGAGCTGCCCGACGAAAAAGCCGCGCGTTTCGTACGCGATTACGGACTCTCCGAATACGACGCCGGCGTGCTGACGGCCAGTCGCGAACTCGGGGCCTTTTATGAAGAGGTGGTGCGCCGCGTCGGCAGCGAGCCCAAGCTTTGCGCCAACTGGGTCATGGGTGATCTTGCTGCCTTCCTCAACAAAGACAACCTCGAGATCAATGAATCGAAGGTTGATGCGGCGGCGCTCGCGGGCCTTGTAGTACGTATCGTCGACTCGACCATCTCCGGCAAGATCGCCAAAGATGTCTTCGAGGCGATGTGGGTCTCGGGTGCGGGTGCCGATGCGATCATCGAACAACAGGGTTTGCGGCAGATCACCGATACCGGCGCCATCGAGCAGGCCATCGAAGAAGTCGTGGCAAAAAATCCGGGTCAGCTTGCCGACTATCGGTCCGGCATAGACAAGATGTTCTGATTTTTCGTTGGTCAGGTGATGAAGGCGACCGGCGGCAAGGCGAATCGCGCGCAGCTCAACGAGCTGCTCAAGAAAAAACTGGCCGGCTGATCGCCGCCACAAGGACGCGGAAAACATGCAGCAGCCTGCAGCGGGACGCGCCCGCATCGACATCGTGCAGCGCTTCGCCGTCGAACAGCAGTCGGTGCGCGGTCAGTTCGTGCGCCTGGGGCCCGCATGGCTTGCGCTGCGCGAGCATGGTGATTACCCCGAGCCGGTGCGGCGCATGCTCGGCGAGGCGGTCACTGCCGCCGTGCTGCTGGCCTCGACGCTCAAGTTCCAAGGCGAACTCACGCTGCAATTGCAGGGCGATGGCGCCGTGCGCTTGCTGGTCGCGCAGTGCACCAACGATTTTCGCATTCGCGCCGTCGCGCGCTTCGATCGCGAGCGAGTCGAGGCGAGCCTGCGCGATACTGCTGCGCTTGCCGACCCGTTTGCCGTGCTCGCGGGTGCTGGCACCCTGGTGGTCACTGTCGAAGCTGACCGGCTCGCTTCGCGGTACCAGGGTGTCGTGCCGATCAGCGGTGGCTCGCTCGCAGCCTCACTCGAGCATTACTTTGAAACCTCCGAGCAGTTGCCGACGGCGGTCGTGCTCGGCGCTGACGACTTCGGTACGGCGGGGCTCTTGGTACAACGCATGCCGGATCATGGCGGCATCGTGACCGCATCCGTGGATACCGCCAATCAGACTTTTGCTGCCGCGCGCGCGGCGATCGGCGGCGTGCAGCGCGATGAGTTGCTGGCCCGTCCGCCCGAAGATTTGATGCGGCGCGCGTTCAACGGACTCGATTTGCGCGTGCACGATTCGCATCCGGTCGGCTTTCGCTGTCGCTGCAGTCGCGAGCGAGTTTCGGGGATGCTGCGTTCGCTCGGCCTCGAGGAAGTCCGCTCCATCATCGCCGAGCAGCAGTCGGTCACGGTGACCTGCGAGTTTTGTCATCGACCCTGGCGCTTCGACCCGGTCGATGCGCTGCGGCTTTTTGGTGCCGCGGTCGATCAGGTGCCGGGCTCGACCACGCTCAACTGACGGCGTCGCGTCAGCCTCGGTGTTCGCTCGCAAGGTACTCCTCGCTCTGCATCTCGATGAGGCGACTTGCCGTGCGCTCGAATTCGAAGCGCAAGCGCTCGCCCTGATAGAGCTGCGTCGGCGCAGCGGCTGCCGAGATCACGAGATTCACGCGGCGATCATAGAATTCGTCGACCACGGCGATGAAGCGTCGCGCGGCATCTTCGCTCGCCGCGGTGAAGACGGGTACGTTCGAGAGCAGCACGGTCTGGAACTCGCGGGCGATGCTGACATAGTCGTTTTGGCTGCGCGGCCCCTCGCAGAGCGCGCGAAAGTCGAACCACACCACGTTGTCGCAGACCCGTAGTACTTCGATCTTGCGACCCTCGACATCGATGCTGCCGCCCGTCGTGCCGAGCCCGTCGGCAAGATCCTCGAACATCTCGGTCAAGGCGTTGCTGGTCCGCTCCGAGTCGCTTTGCAGATAAATCGGCATGCGCGTGAGTTGGCGCAACCGATAATCGGTGCTGCCATCGACACTGACGAGTGCACAGTGACGTTCCAACAAGGCAATCGCCGGCAAAAAGCGCTGCCGCTGCAAGCCATTGCGATAGAGCCCCGCGGGCGGCACGTTGGACGTGAATACCAGCGTCACGCCGCGATCGACGAGATGAGCGAACAGCCCGCCGAGCAGCATGGCGTCGGCAATGTCACTGACGAAAAGCTCATCGAGGCAAAGCACTCGGGTATCGCGGGCGATATCCGTGGCGACGGCGATCAGCGGGTCGACCTCATCGCGATGATGGCGCAGTCCCTCGTGCACGCTTTGCATGAAGCGATGGAAATGACTGCGGCGTTTGCGGGGGAACGGCAGACTCTCGAAGAATAAATCCATCAGCCAGGTTTTACCGCGACCGACGCTACCCCAAAGATAAACGCCACGCACGGCGCCAGCATGATCTTCTGGCGCAGAAAAGCGCCGTCGCAAGCGCGTGAGTAGCGAGATTTTTTTGGTCGCGATGAGCTCCCTGCGCAGGCGCTCGAGCTCGTCGATGGCGACGCGCTGCGCGGGGTCGGCGCTGAAGCCGCTGCTGGCAAGCGCCGAGGCGTAGCGATAGGCGAGCGCGCTCGGCTGCCCTGCGCTCAAGAGCGGAGCTCCGGTAGATCGCGGAAATAGTCGAGTGCGGCGGGGTTCGCGAGGGCGTCGGTGTTGGTGACCGGCAGGCCGTGCACGATATTGCGCACGGCGAGTTCGACGATCTTGCCGCTGATGGTGCGCGGAATCTCGGGCACTGCAACAATGCGTGCCGGCACGTGGCGCGGCGTGGTGTTGGCGCGTATGGTGTCGCGGATGCGTTTTTGCAGAGCGTCATCGAGGGTAATGCCCTCGCGCAGGCGCACGAAGAGCACGACGCGCACATCGCTCTGCCACGCTTGACCGATGCAAAGCGATTCCAGAACCTCGGGCAAGGTTTCGACCTGCCGATAGATTTCGGCGGTACCGATGCGGATACCGCCCGGGTTCAACACGGCATCGGAGCGACCGAGAATCATGAAGCCGCCATGCGCGGTACGCATGGCGTAATCACCGTGATGCCAGATGCCCGCAAAGCGCTCGAAGTAAGCCTTGCGATATCGCGCGCCATCGGCATCACCCCAAAAACCGATCGGCATCGACGGAAAGCTGCGTCGACAGACGAGTTCGCCCCTCTCGCCGGCGGGTAGCGAGCGGCCGGACTCATCGACCACATCCACATCCATGCCGAGGCCCGCACACTGCAGTTCGCCGCGATACACGGGTCCGAGCGGATTGGCGATGCAGAAGCTCGAGATGATGTCGGTACCGCCAGAAATCGATGACAGCTGCAGGTCGTTTTTGATGTTGCGGTAGACGAAATCGAATTGCTCGGGCGCAAGCGGCGAGCCCGTCGACAACACGGTGCGCAGCGCGGGCAGCTGCACGCGTTCGCGCGGCTGATACCCGGACTTTTCGAGAGCAGACAAATATTTTGGACTGGTACCGAAAATGCTGATGTGTTCGGCTTCGGCCATGCGCCAGAGCACGCCTTCATCAGGATGAAATGGCGAGCCATCGTAGAGCACCAGCGTGGCACCAACGGCGAGACCGCTCGCCAGCCAGTTCCACATCATCCAGCCGCAGCTGGTGAAGAAGAACAGGCGATCGGTGCGGCGCAGATCAACGTGCAGGTGGTGTTCCTTCAAATGCTGCAGCAGCGTGCCGCCGGCGCCATGGACAATGCACTTCGGTTTGCCGGTGGTGCCCGATGAATACATCACGAAGAGCGGGTGAGCGAAGGGCAGGCGCGTGAAAACGGGTTTCGCACCCGGCGTACCGCAGCGATTCCAGAGTTGCACCTGACGCGTGGCGTCAGCGGACAAGCGCTCGAGATTGGGCGCCGCGTCGATGTAAGGCACCACGATCACGGTGCTTACCGAGGGCAGTTGCGCCAGTACGCCGGCGATCGGTGTCAAAGAATCGAGTGTCTTGCCACCGTAAAAATAACCATCGGCGGTGACGATGACCTTGGGTGCGATTTGTCCGAAGCGATCGAGCACGCCGGCGATACCGAAGTCGGGCGAGCACGAAGACCAGATCGCGCCAATGCTGGTGGTGGCGAGCATCGCAATGATCGTCTCGGGCAGGTTCGGCATGAAGCCCGCGACCCGATCCTCGGGCACCACCCCCGCAGCACGCAGGCCTGCCGCCACACGGCCGACTTCGGCCGCGAGCTGACGATAAGACAAAGTCCGCCGTACACCGCGCTCGTTGTGGAATACGAGTGCCGGATGATCGTCGCGAAAGTGCAGCAAATTCTCGGCGAAATTGAGCTGAGCGCCCGGGAACCAGCGTGCTCCGGGCATCTGCGCGCCGTCCTCGAGCACGGCGGCCGCTGCCCAGTCGGCTTTCACGTCGGTGAAATGCGCGAGCTCGAACCAGAAGGCGGGCGAGTCCTCGACCGACCAGCGATGCAGTGCAGCGTAATCGGCGAAATGCAGATCACGGCGCGCGGCGACGCAGTTTATGAAGCGCTGCAGATTACTGTTCTGTCTGCGCTCCGTGCTCGGCGTCCACAATGGCTGCGCCTCGCTCATGTCGACAACGTCAGCAACTCAGAGCGACTGGTAGATTGGGCCGGAGCCGCCTTCGGGCGTCGTCCAATCAATGATTTGATACGGGTCTTTGATGTCACAGGCCTTGCAGTGCACGCAGTTCGAAGCATTGATCTGCAGTCGCTTGCCGCCCGCTCCGTCATCCACCATTTCATAGACATTGGCCGGACAGAAGTTCTGGCAAGGATTGCCGAACTCGGTGGCGCAGCGGGTCACGCAGATATCAGGATCGCGAACCTTGAGGTGGATCGGCTGGTTTTCTTCGTGCGAGTTGTTGGCGAAGAACACCGCAGCGAGACGATCGCGGGGCGGTAGCGAGCGATCGACCCAGCCGCGATCAGGCGATTCGAATTCATTGAGGCGCTGGGTTTCGGCGTAGGCGGCGGTGTTGCGCAGCGTCCATGGCGTGCGACCTCCGGTCACCGTCTCGAGCGCGCCATTGGCCATCGCAAACCACAAGCCGCGCTTGAAGCCGGGCTTGATGTTGCGCACCGCCTTGAGCTCGCGACCGCCTGCGGAGGCGCGAAAGCGCGCATCGAAGCCTGCGGGCGAGCAGGCGTGCTCCGCCAAATGCTCGGCGGCCAGCATGCCGCAGCGGATCGCCTGATGAATGCCCTTGATTTTGGCGACATTGAGCGTGCCCGCGGCATCGCCGATCAGCATCGCACCCGGCATCTCGAGTTTCGGCAGCGATTGCCAGCCACCTGCGGCAATCGTACGCGCGCCGGCGGCGACGATCTCGCCGCCTTCGAGCAAGGCACGGATGCTCGGATGATGTTTGAACTGCTGGAAGGTTTCGAAGGGTTTCAGTCGCGGGTCGCGATAATCGAGACCCACCACATAGCCGACGTACACGCGATTGTTGTTCAGGTGATAAAGAAAACTGCCGCCATAGGTGCGGTTGTCGAGCGGCCAACCCACCGAGTGCTGGATGAGGCCGGGCTCAACTCGGCCTTCGGGCAATTGCCACAATTCTTTGAAACCGAGACCGTAGGTTTGCGGATCGCAGTCGGCATCGAGTTGGTAGCGCGCAATCAGCTGCTTGCTGACGCTGCCGCGGCAGCCTTCGGCGAGCACCGTGATCTTGGCGCGCACCTCGGGGCCTGGCGCAAAGTTCGGTCCAGCTTCGCCTGATTTTTCGATGCCCATGTCGCCGATCTGCACGCCGGCGACGCTGCCATCCTCGTTGAATAGCGGCTTGGCCGCAGCGAAGCCCGGGAACACATCGACGCCGAGCTCTTCGGCTTTGGCCGCGAGAATGGGCGTCAGCAAGCCGAGCGAGACGATGAAGTTGCCCTCATTGTGCTGTTGCGGCGGCACGGGCAGCCGGATGCGGCCCGTGCGGGTGAGCAGCGAGAATTCGTCGCGCTTGGCGGGCACACACACGGCGGGCGGATGGTCGCGCCAGCCTGGCAACAGAGCATCGAGCGGACCCGGCTCGAGCACCGCACCCGAGAGTGCCTGCGCGCCGATCGCCGAGGCCTTCTCGAGCACGCAAACCGTGAGAGCCGCGTTCAGTTGCTTGAGGCGCACCGCGCAAGCGAGGCCCGCCGGGCCGCCACCGACGATGAGCACGTCATATTCCATGACGTCGCGTTCAATCTGCTCGGACATCTTCAACCCCTCTCGATAGCGATGGCGGTGGCTTCACCGCCACCGATGCAGAGCGCAGCGACGCCGCGCCGCAGTCCGCGTTGCGCGAGCGCATGGGCGAGCGTGGCAACGATGCGCGCGCCGGTGGCGCCAATCGGATGACCGAGCGCGCAGGCGCCGCCATTGACGTTGAGTTTGTCGGCGGCGATGCCGATGTCTTTTTGCGCCGCCATGGCCACCGCCGCGAAAGCCTCGTTGACCTCGAAGAGATCGACGTCTTCGGCACGCCAGCCCGCGCGTTGCAAAACTTTTTGGATGGCACCGACGGGCGCGACCGTGAACCACTCGGGCTCCAGCGCGAAGCTCGCCTGGGCGACGACACGCGCCAGCGGCTCGAGGCCGCGCGCCGACGCAAACTTTGCCGTGGCGAGAATTGCCGCGGCGGCGCCGTCCGAGATGGATGAGGAACTCGCTGCGGTGACTGTGCCGTCTTTGCGGAACGCTGGCTTCAGTTGCGGAATCTTGGCGAGATCACAGGTGAAAGGTGTTTCGTCGCGATCGATCACGGTTTCGCCTTTACGACTTTTGACCGTGACCGGCGTGAGCTCGTTGGCAAACGCGCCGTTTTCGACGGCCGCCAAGGCGCGCCGCACCGAGAGCGCCGCAAAGGCATCTTGATCGGCGCGCGAGAAGTTGTAGCGACCCGCCGTGTTTTCGGCGAACGCGCCCATCATCTGGCCATCCCAAGGGCTTTGCAGGCCATCGGTGAACATGTGATCGAGCACTTCGCCGTGACCCATGCGATAGCCAGCGCGGGCCTTCGGCAGCAGATACGGCGCGTTGCTCATCGATTCGAGGCCGCCCGCAGCGATGATCTCGGCATCGCCCGCGCGCAGCTGATCGATCGCCATCATGATGGCCTTCATCCCCGAGCCGCACATTTTGTTGATCGTGGTGGTCGGCACCCTGCGCGGGATGCCCGCTTGCAGCGCGGCCTGGCGCGCCGGAGCTTGGCCGAGCCCGGCGGGCAGCACGCAGCCCATGATCACTTCCTGAACGTCGCTGGCGGCAACGCCCGCCGCTTGCACGGCCGCGGCGAGTGCTGCGGCGCCGAGTTGTGGCGCGGGGGCCGGGGCGAGTACCCCCTGGAAGGCGCCGATCGGCGTGCGACGGGCGGAGAGGAGGACGATCGAATCGGTCATGCGGGCCCCGGGCGAAAGCAAGCTGGAAAGCCCGTTAGTTTATGCGAAAACCCCGCCGCGGTCGGGTTCGCCTAGGCGCTCGAGGATGGCGGCCCGCGTTTGCTCGCGCAGCTGCCGCGCCACGTCCTCCGACTCCAGATCCGCGGGCGGCAGGATCGGCGGCAGTAGTTCCACTTCGATGAGGCCTGGGCGGGGAAAGAATCTCGGGCTTTGCAGGATGGCGCGCGTGCCGCGGATCACGCAGGGCACGACCGGGCAACGCGCGTAAGCCGCACTTTTGAAGGCGCCGCTGTGGAATTTCAGCAGCCCCGGCTCACCCTCGAAGGTACCCTCGGGGAAGAACAGCAGTGACTGTCCGGCACTCGCCGTACGCAGTACCCGGCGTGCATCGAGTGAGCCTTTGTGACGGTTGAAGCGCTCGACGAATTCCGTGCCGATGCGGCGCAGCAGCAGCCCGGCGAGTGGCACGTTGGCCATCTCGCGCTTGACGACATACGCATAGTTTTCGGGCAGCACCGCCTTGATGACAATCGCGTCGATGTAACTCGCGTGATTGGCAGCGACCACGCATTGCCCGGCGGGCAGGTGCTCGGCGCCGGTGACGACCAGTCGCGTAAAGGTCAGGCGCAGAATGAGCCTCGAGGCGACGCCGGCGAGGTGTCGACGTCGGTCCATCCCGGGCACCACCAGTAGCAACAGCAACAGCGCGAACGCGATCGCGATAAACACCAGCCACGCATAGCTGCCAAAGATCACCCGCGCCAGCAGGGCAGCGGGAGGTTCGCGGGCGGTGGCGGTTGCGGTGGTGGGCGATAGCATGGGTGGGTGCAAAGTTGGCGGCGCGGTATCCTTGTGTTTGCCGTGCGCGAAAGTCAACGCAGTCCGCCGATTTCCTCCGTGGTGCCCGATCCCGCGCTGCTGCGGTTTCTCGATGTGATCTGGATGGAGCGCGGCCTTGCGGCCAACACCCTTGCCGCCTATCGAGCCGATTTGCTGGCGCTGCAGCAGTGGCTCGAGACCCGTGGCAGCACGCTTGCGGCAGCGAGCCGTACCCATTTGCTCGATTATGTTGCCGCGCGGGTGAGCGCCGGCGCGAGACCGCGATCGACCGCGCGGCAGCTCTCGGCGTTCCGCCGGTTTTTTCGTCAACAAGTTCGTGACGGCGCGCGTCAGGAAGACCCGACGGCCGAAGTGGCGATGCCGCGCACGGGTCGTGCCCTACCGAAATCATTGAGCGAACACGACGTGGAAACTTTGCTCGCCGCGCCGCCCGTCGCCGAGCCTTTGGGGTTTCGTGATCGCACCATGCTCGAAGTGCTCTACGCGACGGGGCTGCGCGTCTCCGAGCTCGTCAATCTGCGGCACGCCCAGGTCAATCTCAATCAGGGCGTACTGCGGGTCACTGGCAAGGGTAATCGCGAGCGTCTGGTGCCCTTGGGGGCCGAGGCCATCGACTGGCTGCAGCGCTTCGCGGCCGACGCACGCGGCGAAATCCTCGGCTCGCAGCAGACCGATTTTCTATTCCCCACGCGGCGCGGGACGCGCATGACGCGACAGGCGTTCTGGAATCTCATCAAGCGCCATGCCCGCGCAGCAGGC
Source organism: Gammaproteobacteria bacterium (assembly GCA_046091005.1). GTDB lineage: Bacteria > Pseudomonadota > Gammaproteobacteria > Steroidobacterales > Steroidobacteraceae > UBA964. The sequence goes on from JBJTAV010000151.1 coordinate 57,552, forward strand.
ATCAGCAAACCGCTCTCGCCACACACGCTGCGGCATGCTTTTGCGACCCATCTTCTGAACCACGGCGCCGACCTGCGCGTGGTGCAGATGTTGCTGGGTCACAGCGATCTGTCGACCACGCAGATCTACACCCATGTTGCCCGCGAGCGCATGAAAAGCCTGCACGCCGCGCATCATCCGCGCGGTTGAGGGTATACAAAGCGCGCTGGATTACGCTGCGATGCGCTTGCCGCGTGCTGAGCGCGTCCTCTGCTAAAATGCCGTGCATGAAAACCGCAGTCTTTTCGGCCTTGATGGTGATGCTGGCTTTGCCGCTCGCGGGCTCCGCGCAGCAGGGCAGCGCCGCGCCGCAAGGCAACGCCGCGCAAGCGAGTGCCTCGGCGTCACGGGGTGCGGCTGCTGCCGACCCGCGTACCGAACTCGTCAAACGCTTGCCCGGCAGCAAGCTCGAAGATTTCCGCCCCTCGCCGTTACCCGGGGTCTATGAATACGCGCGCGGTGCCGACATCCTCTACATCAGCGCGGACGGCAAGTTCGCCCTGGCCGGCGACATGTACGAGATCGCCAGCGAAACCAACCTCAGTGAAAAGCGTCGCCGCGAGGCGCGTCTTGCGCTCATCGCCAAGGTGCCTGAAAACCAGATGGTGATTTTCGGGCCGCGCGAGGCCAAGCACACCGTCACCGTGTTCACCGATGTCGATTGTGGTTATTGCCGCAAACTGCACGCAGAGATCGTGCGCTACAACCAGCTGGGCATACGTGTGCGTTATCTCTTTTATCCGCGCGAGGGCCCGGACTCCGAGTCATGGGACAAAGCGATCGCCGTCTGGTGTTCCGCCAATCGCAACGACGCGCTGACCCGCGCCAAGAAAGGCGAGAAGATCGGCAATCCGAAGTGCGCTTCGAATCCGGTGGCCAAAGATTACGAGCTGGGTCAGGAAGTCGGCTTGCGCGGGACGCCGGCGATCATCACGGCGAGCGGCGAGCTGCTGCCGGGCTATGTGCCGCCCGATATGCTCGTCAAACGTCTCGAAGAAAAAAGCTGACAGCGACTGCCGGGCGCGATCAGCGCTCGAGCAGTTTGAATTTGTCCGGCTTGCCTTCCCATTCTTTGGCGTCGGCCGGCGCATCACCTTTCTCGGTGATCACGGGCCACTTGCGTGCGAGTTCGGCGTTCAATGCCTTGAACTGCTGCTGGTCGGCAGGGACTTCGTCTTCGGAGTAAATGGCCTCGACCGGGCACTCGGGCTCGCACAGCGTGCAGTCGATGCACTCATCCGGATCGATGACCAGAAAATTGGGGCCTTCGTGAAAGCAGTCGACCGGGCAGACCTCGACGCAGTCCATGTATTTGCACTTGATGCAGTTTTCTGTGACGACGAAGGTCATGGTCTTCCCCGAAAAAACGTTGTCGCGAACTTTATCTCGACAGCACGGGCTCTGCCAGAGTCAGCTCGGCTGTTGACCGCCCGTTGACAGCCCGGCCGCCGTGGTGCGGCGGTCGAACTCCGTGAAGTAGTGTTGCTCGATGCCGCGCGCGCGATCCTCGAAGTAACGGCGCAGGGCGAATTCCGTGCTCGGAAAAGCGATGTCGCTCCACGGAATATCCCGCTCCTCGACCAGTTTCGATTCGAGGCTTTCGACCCCAACACCAAACTCCGGTGTGCGCAAACGCGCGCGGAAAAACACATGTACTTGCTGCGCATGCAGGATGTGCACGACGGCCAGCAAAGAACCGATCTCGACATCGGCCAGCGCTTCTTCGTAGGACTCGCGCGCAGCGGCCTGCTGCAGCGTCTCGTTGTTTTCCATGAAGCCCGCAGGAAAGGTCCAGTAGCCGAGGCGTGGCTCGATGGCGCGGCGGCACAGCAGGATTTTTCCGGAAGGATCTTCGGGAACGCAGCCGACCACCAGCTTCGGGTTCTGGTAGTGCACCGTATGACAGGACGGGCAGACGTGGCGCGGTAGGTGCTCGCCTTCGGGGACGCGCACCACGACCGCGGTGCCACAATTGCTGCAATAGTTCATTCGTTGAGCGTTGGTGCCGGGAGAGGGAATCGAACCCACACTCTGTCGCCAGAACCGGATTTTGAGTCCGGCGCGTCTACCAGTTCCGCCATCCCGGCTCCTGGAAAGGAGCGCAGTATACGTGAAACCCCGCGCAGACTTGCCTACCATGCGCGCCGTGCACGCCGCCGATTTCGATTTCGAACTGCCCCAGGAACTGATCGCGCAACGGCCGCTGCCGCAGCGGACGGCTTCGCGGCTGCTGGTTTTGGACCCGCGCGGTGGGCCGGCCCTCACCGATGGCGGCATTCGTGATCTCGTCGAGTTGCTCGAGCCCCGCGATCTGCTGGTGTTCAACGACACTCGCGTCATTCCGGCACGGCTGCGCGGCCAAAAGCCGAGTGGCGGCGCCGTGGAGATGCTGCTCGAACGCCCACTCGCCGGAACTCTGGCCTTGCTGCACATGCGCGCCAGCAAGCCGCTGCGCCCCGGGCAGATCGTGCATTCCGCGGGCGGCGACCTCGTGGTCGAGGGTCGCGAGGAAGATCTTTTCCGCGTGCGATTGCCGGCGCCGGCAATCGAGTTTTTCAGTGCACACGGCGAAGTGCCGCTGCCGCCCTACATCGAACGCAGACCCGAGGCCGCCGATCTCGAGCGCTATCAAAGCGTGCTCGCGCGCGTGCCCGGGGCGGTCGCTGCGCCGACGGCCAGTCTGCATTTTGATGCCGCGCTGCTCGAAACCTTGGCCGCACGCGGCATTCGCCGCACAACACTCACCTTGCATGTGGGTGCAGGGACTTTTCAGCCGCTGCGCAGCGAGCGCATCGAGGATCACGTCATGCATGCCGAGTGGGCCGAGGTGCCGGCGACCGCCTGCGCGGCGATTGCCGCAACGCGTGCCGCAGGCGGACGCGTGGTAGCGATCGGCACCACGGTGGTTCGCGCGCTCGAGTCCGCGGCGCTCGCGTCCGCGGAACTCGCGTCATCGGAACTCGCGTCAGCGGAACTCGCCGCCGCCGAGACCGCATCCGGAGTGCTCGCGCCCTGGACCGGCGAGACGCGAATTTTCATCAGGCCGGGATTTCGTTATCGCGCGGTCGATGCACTACTCACCAATTTTCATTTGCCGCGCTCGACGCTGATCATGCTGGTCAGCGCCTTTGCAGGTCGCGAGGCGACGCTTGCGGCCTATGCGCATGCCGTGGCGCAGCGGTATCGATTTTTCAGTTACGGTGACGCCATGTTCATCACCTCGAGAGCGCCGTGAGCTTGCGCTACGAATTACTCGCGACCGATGGCGCGGCCCGGCGCGGTCGGGTGCAGGCGAGGCACGGCAGCATCGAAACACCGGCGTTCATGCCGGTGGGTACCTATGGCACGGTCAAGGCCATGACGCCCGAAGAACTCGAGGGTCTGGGCGCCGAGATTATTTTGGGCAATACGTTTCATTTGATGCTGCGACCGGGGCATCAAGTGATTGCCGAGCTCGGCGGCTTGCATCGTTTCATGCACTGGTCGCGGTCGATCCTTACCGACTCCGGCGGTTTTCAGGTCTTCAGTCTCGCGAAATTGCGCAAGATCACCGAGGAGGGCGTGCGCTTTCGCTCGCCGATCGATGGCAGCGAAGTGCGCCTCACGCCCGAAGATTCGATGGATGTGCAGCGCGCGCTCGGCTCCGACATCGCGATGATGTTCGACGACTGCACCGCGTGGCCGGCGACGCACGAGCAGGCGCGTGCCTCGATGGAGCGATCGATGCGCTGGGCGAAGCGCTGCGTCACGCATTACTACCGCGAGGGCGATCGCGATGCGGCGCCAGGCGATCTCTTCGGCATCGTGCAGGGCGGCATGTACGAGGATCTGCGGCGCGAATCTTTGAGCGCGCTGCTCGAGCTCGATCTGCCTGGCCTCGCCGTGGGGGGTCTCGCGGTGGGCGAGCCCGAGCCCGAGCGCTTGCGCGTACTCGAAGCCTTGCTGCCACACATGCCGATCGATCGACCGCGCTATCTTATGGGCGTGGGCCGACCCGAGGACATCATCGCAGCGGTGCTGCGCGGGATAGACATGTTCGATTGCGTGATGCCAACGCGACATGCGCGCAACGGCCACCTCTTTACCTGCACCGGCGTCATCAACATCCGCAACGCCGCGCACCAGCGCGACCCGGGCCCGATCGACCCGGACTGCGCCTGTTACACCTGCCGCCATTACTCGCGGGCGTATCTGCGCCACCTCGACCGCTGCAACGAGATTCTGGGCTCCCGGCTCAACACCATTCACAACCTGCATTTCTATCTTGAGCTGATGCGCCAGCTCCGGGCGGCCATCGAGGCCGGTCGGGTGCATGAATTTGCCCGCGATTTCCTTGCCCGGCGGGGGGCTGTGGCATAATCCGCGGCCTTTTTCGACCCGTCACCTACCCGAGGACCCGATCCCATGAATGGACTGATCCCCGAGGCCTATGCTCAGGCCGGCGGCGCCGCACCCGGTGGCCAGCTCGCACCGCTTTTGATGATGGTGCTGTTCATCGTCATTTTCTATTTTTTGCTGATTCGCCCACAGCAAAAGAAGGCCAAAGAGCACGCCGCCATGCTCGGCAAGCTTGCCTCAGGCGATGAGGTCGTGACCGCCGGTGGCATCGTCGGCAAGGTGACCGAGGTTGACGACGGTTTCGTCACCCTTGAAATCGCCCCCGAAGTCCGCATCAAGGTGCAGAAGTTCCAAGTGAGTTCATTGGTGCCCAAGGGCACCCTGAAGGGCTGATACATGCTCGAGTTTGCCCGCTGGAAGTACATCCTCGTCGCCGCCGTTCTGGTGCTGGCGACGGTCTTTGCGCTGCCCAATGTTTTTGGCGAGGACGCCGCGTTGCAGGTGGCCCGCAAAGACCGCAGTGCGATCGAAGCCGACGGGCAACGCTCGGTCGAGGACTTCCTGCGCGGCAAGGGCGTGACGGTCTCGCGCAGCTACATCGACAATGGTCGTTTGATGCTGCACTTCTCCGAAGTGCCCGAGCAGCTGAAGGCGCGCGACCTCGTCAATGAAAACTTCGCCCGCGACTACGTCACGGCGCTGTCCTTCGCCTCACGCGCCCCGGATTGGTTGCGCAATATCGGCCTGCGCCCGATGCCGCTCGGCCTCGATCTGCGCGGTGGCCTCTACCTGCTCTATCAGGTCGATGTCGATGGCGCAGTCGCTCAAGTGCTCGAAGTGTACGAGCAAGATCTGCGTCGGGCGCTGAGTCAGGACAACGTTCAATTCATTGATGTCGTGCAGGTGGCCGAGGGCACGGTCAAGCCGAATGGCCTGCGCGTATTGCTGCCGGCGGGTGCCGACCCGGCGCCCGCGCGCGAGGCCATCCGACGTGTATTGCCCGATCTCACGATCTCGGCGCAGCCGGGCGGGGTAGGGCCGATCCTGCAGGCCTTGCTGACAGCGACTCAGCTCAAAGAGCGTCAGGACTACGCCATCTCGCAAAACCTGACCACCATCCGCAATCGCGTCAACGAGCTCGGCGTGTCCGAGCCCGTGGTGCAGCGGCAGGGTATCGATCGCATCGCCGTGCAGCTGCCCGGCGTGCAAAACTCGGCCGAGGTCAAAGATATTCTCGGCAAGGTCGCGACCCTCGAGTTTCGCCTGGTCGACATTCAAAACAGTGTTTCGGACGCTGTGCAGCGCGGTCGGGCACCGTTCGGCTCCAAGCTCTATGAAACCCGCGAAGGTCAGCCGACGCTGTTGAAGCGCGACATCATCGTCACCGGCGATCAGCTCATCGACGCCACCACGGCGGCCACCGAACAGGGGCCGGGTGTGTCGGTCAAGCTCGATGCCTCGGGCGGTGAAGAAATGCTGCGTACCACGCGGGCCAATCTCGGCAAGCCCATGGCGGTCGTGTTCATCGAGCAGCGTCGCGAAGAAGTCGATGTCGGCGGCCAGAAAGTGCAGCGCGACATCAAAGAAGAGAAGGTGATCAACACCGCGACCATTCAAGGCATTTTCTCGAACAGCTTCCAGATCACCGGTCTTGGCGTCAACGAAGCGCGCGAGCTCGCCTTGCTGCTGCGCGCCGGTGCACTGGCTGCGCCCATTTTTGTCATTGAAGAGCGCGTGGTGGGTCCGGGCCTCGGCAAAGAAAACATCGCCAAGGGCACAACTGCGCTGATGATCGGCATGGCGCTGCTGTTCGTGTTCATGCTGGTTTATTACAAGATGTTCGGCGTGGTCGCGAACATCGTGCTGCTCGCGAACGTGGTGCTGCTTGCAGCCTTGCTCACCCTGTTCAAGGCGGCGCTCTCTTTGCCGGGTATCGCCGGCATCGTGCTGACCGTCGGCATGGCGGTCGATGCCAACGTGCTCATCTACGAGCGCATTCGTGAAGAAATCCGCAACGGCGTGACGCCGCAGACCGCCATTTCCAAGGGCTTCGAGAAAGCCTTCTCGGCGATTGCCGACTCCAACATCACGACGCTGATTGCCGGCATCGTGCTGTGGGCCTTCGGCACCGGACCGATCCGCGGCTTCGCCGTGGTGCTCTCGCTCGGCATCCTGACGTCGATGTTCACATCGCTCCTTGCCAGCCGTGCGCTGCTGACTTTGATGTACGGCGGCGCACGCCGTCCTGAAAAACTTTCGATCTGACGCGGCACCCCGGAGTCTCGCCACCATGGAATTCTTCAAGAGCAACAGCCGCGTCGCCTTCATGGGCACTCGCAAAATCTGGTACGCGGTGTCGACCACTCTGTTCGTCATCTCGCTGGTTGCGCTCTTTACCAAGGGCCTCAATCTGGGTGTCGACTTCACGGGCGGTATCACGGTCGAAGCAAAGTTCACGAGCGAGGCCAGGCCCGAACAATTGCGCACGGGTCTCGAGCGTGCGGGTTTCGAAGACGTGCAGGTGCAGAACTTTGGTTCGTCGCGCGACGTCGCGATCCGTTTGCCGCCGCCTGTGGGTCAGTCCCCAGATGAGGTTCGTGCCGAAATTGAGGGCGTGTTGAAGGCTGCAGATCCGAACGTGGTCGTCAGCCGCCTCGAAGTGGTGGGTCCGCAGGTCGGCGCCGAGTTGCGCAATTCCGCCGTGGTCGCGCTCATCAGCACGCTCATCCTCATTTTCATCTACGTTTTCATCCGCTTTCATGCCTGGCAGCTTTCTGCGGGTGCCATCTTTGCGGCGATCCACGATCCCGTCATCGTGCTCGGATTCTTTGCTTTGAGCGGCATCGTGTTCGATTTGTCGGTAGTGGCCGCACTGCTCGCGGTCATCGGCTATTCGCTCAACGATACGGTCGTGGTGTTCGATCGAATCCGTGAGCGTTTTGACGCCAACAAACGTATGGCGCCGGTCGAAGTGCTCAATCAATCGGTCAACCAGACCTTGTCGCGCACCATCATGACGTCTCTCACCACGCTGATCGTGGTGCTGGTGCTGCTCTTGTTAGGGGGGCCGGTGTTGCAGCCTTTCTCGTGGGCGCTGGTGGTCGGCATACTGGTGGGTACCTACTCGTCGATTTACATTGCAGCCTCGGTTGCCCTTGATATGGGATTGACGGCCGAGAGCTTGTTCCCCACGCGGAAAAAACTCGCCATCGACGACATGCCCTGATCGGCGTCCTGATCACTGCACACAGCAGTAGCGGTTAGACGGGCCGCCCCCCTACAATCGGGTGAATCAGCCCGAGGGGGGACGAAACATGAATTTCCGCATCAAGCCGCTCGATGACATTCTTGCCAATGCCGAGCGCAAGAGTCTCAAACGCACTCTCGGGGCTTTCCAGCTCACCATGATGGGTGTCGGAGCAATCATCGGCACCGGCATCTTCGTGCTCACAGCCGAGGCTGCCCAAAAGGCGGGTCCGGGCATGATGATCTCGTTCATCATCGCCGGCTTCGTGTGCGCGGTGGCCGCGCTTTGCTATGCCGAACTCTCCTCGATGGTGCCGGTCTCCGGTTCCGCGTACACCTACTCGTACGCTGTGCTCGGCGAGGCCATCGCGTGGATGGTCGGCTGGGCACTGGTGCTCGAGTTCGCGGTCGCGGCGAGCGCGGTGTCGGTCGGTTGGTCGAACTACTTCGTTGGCAATATAGAGCGCATGTTCGATATCGAACTCGCCGACACCTGGACCAAGGGTGTCTACGCCGGCGGCTTTATCAATCTGCCGGCGGCGGTGATCGCCATGCTGGTGACCGGACTGCTGCTCATTGGCACCCGCGAGAGCGCGACCGTCAACGCCTTCCTCGTGCTCATCAAGGTGGCCGCCCTTGTGCTGTTCATCGCGTTGGCGATCCCGGTGATCAACGGCCAAAACTTCGAGCCCTTTGCGCCGAACGGCTTTTTCGATTCGGGCGGTCTCGGTATCGGTATCGCCGGCGCAGCGGCCTCGATATTCTTTGCCTACGTCGGCTTCGACGCAGTGG
>JBJTAV010000152.1:0-2674 GCA_046091005.1 Gammaproteobacteria bacterium
CGGCGGTCGCCAAGCTCGGGGTCACCGAGGCCGTGATGATGCGACGCATGACGAGCGTCTCGCCCTATCGCCACTGGCATTTCTTTGATGGCTACGCCCCGGGCTACCTGCGTGCGGTGTACCGCGGCAACGGCATTCCACTGCCTTGGGGCAACATGAGCCTGGTACCCGATCCCTGCCCGAACTGGGCGGTGTTCCGCCTGTTGCGCGACACGCCGAACGCCCGCGCGGCGAGCTCGCAACCGGTGTCACAGATTTCGGTGATGCGCGATGGCGAAGCACCACGCCTCTACTGCTGCCACTCGCTGCGCACGCGGGATGCGGCCGGTGTCTCGCATGTGCTATCAGTGGGCATCGACCTTGCTCCCGCTTTCGAGGCACAGGGCTTCGATGCCAAAGAAATCATCGCCGGAATCGACGACAGCTGCCGACGCGGCGGCGGCGCAGGCGATATCGGAGCTGCCGCCGCGAGCGCGATCCGCACCGTCAGCCACGTGCTCAATATCGCCTGGGTAGCTCGGGCGCTAGAGCAGCGCGCCAGTGTCATTTGCCCGCGCAGCAACTCGTGCCCGCGCAGCAACCCCTGCGGCGATTGATCGACTTCAGCGACCGCAGCGTCAGCGACAGCAGCGGCAGCAGCGTTACCGGCTGCGGCGCGGGGCGCGATTGCGCTCGGCGATCAACAGGGCGAGCTCCAGCGACTGCTCGTAGTTGAGTCGCGGATCGACCGAAGATTTGTAGGCACGCTGCAGATCGAGGTCGGCGAGTCCGCGTGCACCGCCCGTGCACTCGGTCACATCTTCGCCCGTGAGCTCGACATGTACGCCGCCGAGATGCGAACCGAGATCCTGGTGAATACGCGTCGCGAGATCGAGCTCGCGAAGGATATTCTCGAAGCGTCGCGTCTTGAGTCCGCTCTGGCTGCTTTCGGTATTGCCGTGCATCGGATCGCAGATCCAGAGCACCGAGTGCCCCGTGGCCCGTACCGCCTGAATGGCCTTGGGCAGCGCCGACTCGATATCTTTGGCACCGAATCGATGGATCAGCGTGAGCTTGCCCGGCGTGTTCTGCGGATTGAGCGTGGTGACAAGCCGCTGCAACCATGCCGCATCCATCGCGGTACCAACCTTCACCCCCACCGGATTGGCGATTCCGCGGCAGTACTCGACGTGCGCCCCGTCGAGTTGCGCGGTGCGCATGCCGATCCACGGCATGTGCGTCGACAAGTTGTACCACCGATTATTGCGAGCGATGAAACGCGTTTGCGCCTGCTCGTAGTGCAGCACCAAGGCCTCATGGCTCGCGTAGAAATCGGCACGCAACGCCGTGTGCACTTCTTTCGAACTGATGGTCTCGAAAAATTCGAGCCCGTCAGCCACCGAAGCGACGATGCGCTCGTATTCAACTTTGAACGGCGAGTGGCCGACGAAACCCAGATCCCAATATTCGGGGTGATGCAGATCGGCGAAACCACCATCGATCAGCGCGCGAATGAAATTGATGGTCAGCGCCGCGCGCTCGTAACCGCGCAGCAAAAGCTGCGGATCAGGCTCGCGCGCTTCCGGCGTGAATTCCGCGTGATTGACGATATCCCCCCGATACGAGGGCAGCGTCACACCGTCACGGGTTTCGGTGTCGGCCGAACGCGGTTTCGCGTACTGACCGGCCATGCGACCGACACGGATGATGGGCTTCTTGAGACCGTGAGTGAGCACCAGACTCATCTGCAACAAAATTTTGAGGCGCTTGGCGATCTTGTCGGATTCGCAATCGTCAAAACTCTCGGCGCAGTCCCCGCCCTGCAACAAGAATCGCTCACCGCGCTGGGCCGCCGCGAGTTCTTCGCGCAGACGATCGACCTCCCAAGACACCACTATCGGCGGCAAACGCGAGAGCTTGGCGACTGCATCGGCCAGCGCTGTGGCATCCCGATAGCTCGGCTGCTGTTGCGCCGGGCGGGTCTGCCAACTGGTCGGATTCCAAGCCTGATGTTCGGGAGTTTTCATGGGGAGCCAAATTCTCGACGGGCCGTCATTCTAGCCTGACACGGCCGTCCGAGCGGGCTGCGGCGGTATTAGGACGCGAGCGGACTGCCATCCTGTGAACGCTCGGCGCGCTTGGCCTCTTGCCAGAGCCGCTCCCAGGCCTCGGCATCGAGGCTGGCAAGTTGGTTGCCTGCCGCCGCTGCAAGGTGCTCCATGTGCACAAATCGACGCTGGAATTTTTCGTTGGTGCCGCGCAGCGCAGCTTCCGGGTCGAGTTTCAAATGCCGTGCCCAATTGGCGATCACAAAGAGCAGATCGCCGAGTTCATCATGCTGTCGCGCGGGGCCTTCGGCCTGTGCGAGCGTCGCCTCGAATTCGCCGAGCTCCTCATCGAGCTTGCGACGCAGTCCTGAAGCATCCGGCCAATCGAAGTTGACGGCGGCGGCCCGCTTGCCAAGCTTTACCGCACGCGTCAACGCGGGCAGCGCAAGCGCTACGCCATCGAGCGCCCCACGCTCACCCGCGGCAGCGCGCTCGCTCGCTTTCAAAGATTCCCAGGCTTTGGTTTGCTCTTCGGCCGTCAGACCGGCCTGCGCCTCGAAGACATGCGGATGTCGGCGCACCAACTTGTCGCCGATACCGCGCGCGACCGCATCAAAATCGAACAGCCCGCGCTCCTCGGCAATACG
>JBJTAV010000153.1:0-21211 GCA_046091005.1 Gammaproteobacteria bacterium
CCGCCGCGAGCGCGACATGGCTGGAACGATTACGTCGTAGCCCCACGCCCACGCAAGAGGCGGTCGAATACGTCGAACACCTGGTCACGCTGCGCGTACAAGCCGAGCAGCTCGCAAGCGCCAAACCGCGTTAGGCCCCCGAGCATTCCTCAGGGGCTACGCTGCGCCGAAGCGCGGACGCCGCTCCCGCCACGGCAGCTCGCGCTCCAGCGCTGACGCAAGACCAAGCAAGGTCGACTCTTCGGCGTAACGCCCGAGAAACATCACACCAATAGGCATGCCGACACTCGACTCTGCGAGCGGCAAGGACATCGCGGGCTGCCCGGTGACATTGGCCAGCGAGGCATATGGCGAAAACAGCGAGACCTCAGTCGAGTATTGCTGAAAATCTTTGGGCGACAAGCTGAGCACGCCGAGGGGAACCGGCGGCTTGGCGAGCGTGGGCGAAAGCAGCAGATCCCAGTCGGCAAAGAAAGCCGCCGACTGGCGCGCCGTCTGATCAAAAGTTTCGCAAGCGGCCGCATAGGTCAGCGCATCGATCTGCCGCCCCGCCTCGGCGATGAACCAGGTCACAGGCTCGACATCCTGCGGCGTGCAGGCACGGCCGAGCTGCTTTTCGCGGTCATTGAGCGTCGCCCGCGTATTGACTGCAACCACCGTTCCGAAAGCCGCGTTATAGGCCTTGAAATCGATTGCTGGGGTTGCGACCTCGACCTTGTGACCGAGCTTGCGGCAAGCCTCGACGGCAAGGTCCACCGCACGCTCGCACTGCGGATCCACCGGAGTACCCGAAAGCGGCGCAGGCAAGCGCGCGATTCGCAGCGGCCGCTGACGCTGTCGTGTGGCTGCCAGAAACTCACCGCCGCGCGGTGCCGCCATGAACGCGGCGCCCGCTTCGGGTCCCGCGACGGCATCAAGCAGGCGCGCCGCATCACGCACACTGCGCGTGACGGCGAAATGCGTGCTGAGTCCCGCCCAACCCTGATAGCGACGGATCGGAAAAGGCACGCGACCACGCGAGGGTTTGAGACCAAACAGCCCGCACGCGGCTGCTGGAATGCGGATCGAGCCACCACCGTCACTCGCATGCGCAATGGGCACGAGCCCTGCGGCGACGGCTGCAGCAGAACCGCCTGACGAACCGCCTGCGGTCAAGCCAAGATTCCAGGGATTGCGCACCAGCCCATTAGCGGCAGATTCGGTCGTGGTCGTCAGACCGAGTTCGGGACTTGCAGCCTTGCCGACAATCACGAGGCCCGCCGCCCGAAAGCGCCGCACCAGTTCACCATCATGGTCCAGCTGCATGCCGGCAAAGAATCGGCTGCCATTGGTGATGCGGGTACCCGCCATCGCCACGGCGAGATCTTTGAGCAAGAAAGGTACACCGGCAAACGGCGTCTCTCGATCGAGCATTGTCAAAGATTCCCTTGCCAGCTCATCATGGCGCAGCGTCACGGCATTGATGACCGGATTGAGCTTGTCCATGCGCTTGATCGAGCGCTCAAGCAACTCGGCCGGACTGATCTTGCCACGTCGCACAAGCTCGGCGAGACCGGTTGCGTCTTCGCGATCCAGCTCGTCCCAAAGATTGCCTGGACTCATCGCACTTTGATCTTGGGTGCGGCGCTGTCGCGCCGCATACGCTGGATGAATTCATCGAACGGCGCGGGCTCGATGACATCGGCATCGGGAGGGCCACCACGATCCCAAAACTCTTGCCAGCTCGGGAACAGCGCGTGGTAACCGCCTTCGTAGGGCGTAACGCCCGGCCAGCGCATCTTGTTTTCGCCGAGAGGCGGCTTGTTCAGATCGGTCGCGTACCAATAAAGCGGCAATCGCCGCCGGAAAAACCAGCGCCCAGCTCGGCGCTCGTAATCATCGACGTACATCATCTGCATGATCACCCAGTCGGTCGGCGTCTCGTGCTCGTTTTTGGAATAAACGACGCCGCGGGCGTGATCCGCGTCTGCAAATTCGATGATGTGATTACCGATATGGTGCGAGGTACCGGTGAACTGCACACGCAGGGTTTCATCCAGCCAATCGCGCAGCGCGCGACGCCCACTGCGCTCGCGCCCCACCCGCACGTCATCGACGAACAACCCGGCGAGCGCGTCCAGGTCGCGCATGTCGAGCGCGAGCCCATAACGCGCTGGTAACTGGCGGATCTGCTCGAGCGACTCCAGACGATCGAGCCGGGCCTCGATGGAAGCGGCTTCTGTCATCGGCCGACCCCCCGTAAAACCGTTGATTTCGTAAATATAGTCCACCGTTTCTACGAATTGGTAATAAAATATGCGAAAAACATGTTGTGTTTCGCAATGAGGATGGTCACGGAACATGGCGCAGAGAATCAACGCCGCGCTCATCGGCTCGGGGAATATCGGTACCGATCTCATGATGAAGGCGCTGCCCAGCGCCGAGATCAACCCGGTGTGGATGGTGGGCATTGACCCGGCCTCCGACGGTCTCGCACGGGCTCGAGCCCATGGGCTCAAAACCACGACCGAAGGTGTAGACGGGCTGCTGCCGCATCTGGCGGCCGATGACATTCGTATTGCTTTCGATGCCACCTCGGCCTACGTGCATCATGAAAATGCACGCAAGATGCGCGAGGCCGGCGTCGTGATGATCGACCTCACGCCCGCGGCCATCGGCCCGTTCTGCGTACCGCCCGTAAATCTTGCCGAGCACGCTGGCCGTCGCGAGATGAACGTGAACATGGTGACCTGCGGTGGTCAAGCGACTATCCCGATGGTCGCGGCCGTAAGCCGCGTGCAGCAGGTCGACTACGCTGAAATCGTGGCGACAGTGGCCTCGCGCTCTGCAGGACCCGGCACGCGCAAAAACATTGACGAGTTCACCCGAACCACAGCGCACGGCATCGAGAGCGTGGGCGGCGCAAAACGCGGCAAAGCGATCATCATTCTGAATCCGGCAGAACCCCCGCTCATCATGCGCGACACCGTGCACTGTCTGACGGCGACCACGCCGAATCAGCAGGCGATCACCGAGTCGGTCAAAAAAATGATCGCCGAGGTGCAGCGCTATGTGCCGGGCTATACGCTCAAAAACGGCCCCGTGTTCGATGGCAATCGCGTGTCGATTTACCTTGAGGTCGAAGGACTTGGCGATTACCTGCCGAAGTACGCAGGCAATCTCGACATCATGACCGCGGCAGCCCTGCGTACGGCCGAGATGCTGGCGCCGGAGATTGCCGCAGGTGCCTATGGGCAAACCAACCCGCAATCAGGAGCCTGATCATGAGTCCGACCATGAGCGCCCGCAAGATCATCCTGCACGACATGTGCCTGCGCGATGGCATGCACCCCAAGCGCCATCAAATCACGCTCGAGCAAATGCAATCGATCGCTCGCGGTCTCGATGAAGCGGGCGTGCCGCTTATCGAAGTGACGCATGGTGATGGCCTGGGCGGCGCTTCGGTCAACTACGGCTTCCCCTTGCACACCGACGAGGAATATCTGCGCGCCGTCATCGGCACGGTCAAGCGAGCAAAGATTTCGGCGCTGCTGTTGCCGGGGATCGGCACGGTTGAGCATCTGCGCCTCGCCAAAGATCTGGGCGTCGCAACCATTCGCGTAGCCACCCACTGCACCGAGGCGGATGTCTCCGAGCAGCATATTTCCCTGGCCCGAAAACTCGGCCTCGACACCGTGGGCTTTTTGATGATGGCGCACATGCTCGAGCCCGCGAAACTCGTCGAGCAGGCGCTGCTCATGGAAAGCTACGGCGCCAACTGCATCTATTGCACCGACTCGGCCGGCTACATGCTGCCGGATGACGTGAAGGCGCGTATCAGCTTGCTGCGCGAGCGACTGCAGCCGGACACCGAGATCGGATTCCATGGGCATCACAACTTGGCCATGGGCGTTGCCAATTCTTTGGCGGCGGTCGAGTGTGGCGCCGTGCGCATCGATGGCTCGGCGGCGGGCTTGGGCGCGGGCGCCGGCAATACGCCGCTCGAGGTCTTCAATGCGGTGTGTCATCGCATGGGCATCGATACCGGCGTCGATGTCATGCGCCTCGCCGATGTCGCCGAAGAGCTCGTCACCCCCATCATGGACGAGCCCATCCGTATCGATCGCGACTCGCTCGTGCTCGGATACGCGGGGGTTTATTCTTCATTCCTGCTGTTCGCCAAGCGCGCGGCGGCCAAATACGGCGTGGGTTCTGCGGATATCCTCATCGAAATGGGCCGCATGAAAACCGTCGGTGGCCAGGAAGACATGATCGAGGACGTCGCCATCAACATGGCGCGCAACAAACCGTAGCAGCCTACACACTCAGCAAAAGGCAGATCACCATGGGCAGACTCGCGGACAAAGTAGCCATCGTCACCGGAGCTGCTCGCGGAATGGGCGCGGCCATTGCCCGGCGGTTCATCGAGGAAGGCGCTTGGGTCACCCTCACCGATGTTCTGCCGGAGGTCGCCACGACGGCCGCTGCGCTCGGCGACCGCGCAGATTCAAAGATTCATGACGTCGCCGATGAAGCGGGTTGGATCAGTCTCACCGAAGCGTTGATCGCACGTCACGGCCGCATCGATGTCCTCGTCAACAACGCAGGGATTTTGCTGTTCAAGGATTTGCTGTCGACCTCGGCCGCGGATCTGCGACGGATACTCGATGTCAACGTCGTCGGTACCTTCAACGGGATGCGCGCCGTCGCCCCGCACATGATCCGCCAGCGCGCGGGCTCGATCATCAACAATTCCTCGGCGGATGGACTGCACGGCGCGAACGCCCTGAGCGCCTACGTGGGCTCGAAGTTCGCCGTGCGCGGCATGACCAAAGTGGCGGCGCTCGAACTCGGCCCGCACGGTGTGCGCGTCAATTCCGTGCATCCGGGTGGCATCAACACCCCGATGGCGAATCCGCAGGGGCTGCCGACCGCGCAACTCGATTTCGCTTTCAAACAGTTTGCCGCACAGCGCGTCGGTCGACCCGAAGAAGCCGCCGAGTGCTTTGTGTTCCTCGCCTCCGATGAGTCCTCTTACTGCATGGGCAGCGAACTCGCGGTTGATGGCGGACTCACCGCGGGTCACTATTACTTTGGCTTACCCGGCTCGCCACCCGGCGTCAGCGCACCGCGCTATACGCCACCTGCACAGCCCACCGTCAAATAAAGGTCAAACCGATGACACGCCATTTTTCTTTGTTGGTCGTTGTCACCCTGATCGCTCTGCTCACGGGCGCAGCAGGTTCGGCGAGCGCGCAGATACTGCCCGCCGACTATCCGAAGATGAAGATGTCCCTGCAGTCATCGCCGCGTGGAGCACCGAACGTGGTGGTGGTCTTGCTCGACGACGTCGGTTTTGCGGCCGCCAGCACTTTTGGTGGCCCCATCAACACCCCCTCGTTGCAACAGCTCGCCAATGAGGGTCTGCGCTATAACCGCTTTCACACGACTGCCATTTGTTCGCCGACGCGCGCGGCGCTGCTCACGGGCCGCAATCCGCATGCGGTGGGCGTGGGCGCGGTGCTCAACACGCCCTCGGCCTATCCTGGTTACAACGGTCTGCTGCCAAAAAGCGCGGCGACCGTTGCCGAGATCCTGCGGCAAAACGGCTATGGCACGGCTGCTTTCGGCAAGTGGCATCTGGCCCCAGAGTGGGAAAGCTCCCCGGCCGGCCCCTATGACCACTGGCCGGTTCGACAAGGCTTCGATCATTTCTATGGCTTTCTGCCTGCAGAGGTCGATCAGTTCGCACCGACCTTGGTACAGGATCAAACCTTCATCACGCGCCCGCGACGCGCGGGCTACCACCTGACCGAAGATTTGGCCGATCAAGCGATTGGCTGGATGCAGCGCCATCGATCGGCGACGCCCGATCGTCCTTTCTTTGCCTATTTCGCACCCGGCGCGGCGCACGCGCCACTGCAGGTACCGAAGGCCTGGATCGATCAGTACAAAGGGAGATTCGCCCAAGGTTGGGATCGCCTGCGTGAGGAATCTTTCGCCCGTCAGAAATCTTTGGGCGTGATTCCGGCCGATGCCGCGCTCACACCAAGGCCCGAGGCTCTGCCCGCCTGGACTTCGCTCAACGCGGATCAGCGCAAGCTCGCCGAGCGCTACATGGAAACCTATGCGGGCTTCCTTGCGCATACGGACGCACAAGTCGGCCGTCTGCGCAGCGCGATCGAGCAGATGGGCGAGCTCGACAATACGCTCTTCATCTATATCGTCGGTGACAACGGCAGCAGTGGCGAAGCCGGCCCCATGGGCTCGATCCGCTATATGTCGTCGATACAGGGCGTCCCCGAAACCACCGCCGACATGCTGGCGCACTTCGATGATATCGGTGGCCCCAAAGTTCACGCCCACTACAACGCGGGCTGGGCCTGGGCGCTCAATGCGCCCTTCCCATGGATGAAGCAGATTGCCTCGCATCTTGGCGGTATCCGCAATCCGCTCGTGATCAGCTGGCCGAGCCGTATCAAAGACCGCGGCGGGCTGCGCGATCAATTCGCCTTCGTTGCCGATCTTGCGCCCACCATTCTTGCCGCTACGGGCGTCGAAGCCCCTGCCATGGTCAATGGCGTTGCCCAGCAACCGATCGATGGCCTAAGCCTGCTCTCCACGTTCGATGATGCCAAAGCGCCCTCGCCGCGCCGCACGCAATACTTCAACGTTTATGGCAATCGAGCGATCTATCACGACGGCTGGATGGCGACGGCCTTTCGCGGCCGTGCGCCATGGGATGTACGCAAGCCCATCACGAGCGCGGTGCTCGAAGATCGCTGGGAGCTTTTCAATCTCGCCAATGATTTCTCGCAGTCGCGCGACCTGGCCAAAGAACAACCTGCAAAGCTTGCAGAACTGCAGGCGCTTTTCTGGCATGAGGCAGGACGCAATCAGGTACTGCCGCTGATCGATAACGCACAAACCGCAGGCCTTCCCGTGCTGCTCGGCGGCCGCAAGCGAGTGACGCTCTACGCCGGTAGCCGCGGCATTCCCGAGATGCAAAGTCCGCCGGTCATCGTGCGCTCGCATACTTTGACGGCCCGCATCGAGCTGCCTCGCAAGAGCCGCGGTGGCGCGGTGGTCGCCTATGGGGGCATCGCCGGCGGCTGGGCATTGCACATCGATACCAACCGACGCCCGGTCTACTCCTACAACTTCGTCGACGCGCAAACCTTCCGCCTCGTGGGCAACAAGCCGCTGCCTGTTGGCGCCTCAAAGATTACACTCGATCTCGACTATGACAAACCCATGTCGGGCGGCCCTGCGACCGCCATCATGACGGTTGACGGTCGCGAGGCGGGCCGGCTGCGCATAGAGCGCACGGTGCCGTTCTTGTTCTCGATCCACGAGACGCTTGATGTCGGTATCGATCTCGGCGGCCCGGTCACGGACGGCTACGCGGCCGAGACCGAGTTCGACGGACAAGTCCGCGACGTCGTCATCGAGCTGCGCTAGCCGTAAAAGCGCTTGCCCTCGCGCGTCATCTCGCGCAGCAAGCGCGGCGCTTTGAAGCGCTCGCCGTAGCGCTTCGCGAGCTCGTTGCACTCACGCAGAACACGGGCGGCGCCCAGATGATCGACATAGGAAAACGGACCCCCGGTGTAAGCCGGAAAGCCGACACCGAACACCGCACCCACATCGCCGTCTGCGGCGTATTCGAGCACGCCTTCTTGCATGCACTTGATCGCCTCGATCAACTGGATGCAGAGCATCCGGCGGCGGACCTCGCTCACCGCGGGCTGCGGATCGCTTGCAGGCCAAATATCGGTGAGGCCCGACCACAAGCGCTTTTTGCTGCCCTGCGGGTAATCGTAAAAACCACCGCCGCTCTTGCGACCGTGACGCCCGAGACCCACCGAGAGTTTTTCGACGATGGGGTAAGAGGTCCCCGGTTGCCAGGCATCGCCAAGATCAGCCTTGGTTTGTCGGGTCACGCTCACGGCAAGATCGAGCCCGACCTCATCTTGTACAGCGAGTGGTCCGACCGGCATGCCGAGCATGCGGGCCGCATTTTCGATCAGCGCAGGCGCCACGCCCTCACCCACCATGGCAATGCCCTCATTCACATAGCTGCCAAAAAAACGGCTGGTGAAGAAGCCGCGCGAATCGTTGACGACGATTGGGGTCTTGCGTAGTCGCTGCACGAAATCGAGTGCACGGGCGAGCGTTGCGTCGGACGTTTTCTTGACGCGGATGAACTCGACCAAGGGCATGCGGTCGACCGGCGAGAAAAAATGCAGGCCGATGAAATTTTTGGCGCGCTTGGAATAGCTGGCAAGGCCGGTGATCGGCAGCGTCGATGTGTTGGACGCCAGCACGGCATTCGGGCCCAGAATCTCATCAGCTGCAGCAATGACAGTCGACTTGATACCGCGATCTTCGAACACCGCTTCGACCACGAGCTGCGCGCCGCGCAGCGCCGCGTAGTCGTTGCTCGGTGTGATGCGTGCCAGGGTGCTCTCGGCCTTGTCGGCTGGCAGTCGTCCCTTGGTGACCGAATCGTTGAGGCGCTTGGCGACTCCCGCCTTGCCTCGCTCGGCCGCGGCAAGATCGACATCCATCAGCACGACCTCGATACCGGCGCGCGCGGCAACCTGTGCGATACCTGCACCCATGAGTCCCGAGCCGATCACGGCAATCTTGGTGAACTGAGTCACCGGCACATCGACCGGTCGCCGGTAAAGCTTTTCGCACTTCGATTTGTTGATGAAGAGTGTACGCACCATGTTGCGCGTGGTGCCATCGATCAGCAGCCGCGTCATGTACTTGCACTCGAGTCGCAGCGCGAGATCCATCGGCAGCAGTGGTCCCTCGTAGAGACAGGAGAGAATCGCCTGCGGCGCGGGCAGGTTATCGGCCGTCTTCTCGTGGACCAAGGAATTGGAGACCACGAGCAAGCCGGCGACCCGCGGATCCATGGGGCCGGCACCGCCCGGCATGCGGAAATCTTTTTTGTCCCAGGGCTTTACGCAATCGGGACCGGAACGGACCCACTGCTTGGCGCGCTCGACGATCTCGCCCTGAGGCACCACCGCATCGACGATACGCGCGGCCAGCGCCGCCTGCGGATCGAGCGACTTGCCTTCGAGCAAATAGGGCATCGCCGCCTGAATGCCGAGCATGCGCGACAGACGCTGCGTACCGCCACCGGCGGGCAGCAGACCAATCTGCACTTCGGGCAGACCAAGCTGCAAGCCCGGAATGTCGGCGACAAATCTTTGATGACAGGCGAGCGCAATTTCGAGACCACCGCCCATCGCCGTGCCGTTGATCGCACAGGCAACGGGTTTTCCGCAGGTTTCGAGTTTGCGCAGCAAGCGCGACAGCGTGAACACTTTCTCGAACATTTCGGCGGGTGGGAGCTTGCGCATCGCCTCGTCGTTACGCTCGAGGTCATTGAGGTCGGCGCCCGCCAAAAAAAGCGCCTTGGCCGAGGTGATAACGGCACCCCGCGTGCCTTCCTCGGACTGCAGACGCGTGATGCAGGCCTCGAGATCATCGAGAAAAGCCTGATCTATCGTATTGGTGGACTTATGCGGATTGTCGAGCACCCAAAGGGCTACATCACCTTCGAGCTCGTAGCGAATAACCTGGTTCATGTCGAATCTCCTTTGACGCACCCGAGCTCAAACACGCTCGATGATGGTGGCCGTACCCATGCCCGCGCCGACGCAGAGCGTCGCGAGGCCGGTACCCAGATTGCGTCGCTCCATCTCATCGAGCAGCGTGCCGAGAATCATCGCGCCAGTCGCACCGAGCGGATGACCCATGGCGATTGCGCCCCCATTGACGTTGATCTTGTCGTGCGGGATCGACAGCGCTTCCATGTAGCGCAACACCACCGCCGCAAAGGCTTCGTTGAGTTCGAACAAGTCGATGTCGGCCGTACTCATGCGCGCGAGTTTGAGCGCACGCTGCGTGGCGGGCGTCGGCCCCGTCAGCATGATGGTGGGCTCGGAACCGATCGACGCGAACGAGCGAATCCGCGCCCGCGGCTTGAGCCCCGCCTTGCGGCCGAAGGCAGCGTTGCCGACCAACACCGCTGCCGCACCATCGACGATCCCGCTCGAATTACCGGCGTGATGCCGATGCTCGATCCGCTCGACCTGCGGGTAGCGCAACAATGCGACTCCGTCCGAACCATATTTCTCGCCCATCTCGGCGAACGAGGGTTTGAGCGAGGTCAAAGATTCCAGTGTGACGTTACCGCGCACGGTTTCATCGTGATCGAGCAAGGTGACACCCAAGATATCTTTGACTGGCGCAATCGAGCGGGCGAAGCGACCCTCAGCCCAGGCTTTGGCGGCACGTTGCTGGCTCGCGACGGCATAGCCATCAAGGTCGTTGCGTGAATATCCATGCAAGGTTGCAATGAGATCAGCACTCACACCCTGCGGAACGAAATAGGTCCGGAACGCCACTTCAGGATCGGTCGCCCAAGCGCCGCCGCCCGTGCCCATCGGCACGCGAGACATGCTCTCGACGCCACCGCCGATCGCCGCCATCCCCTGACCGGCCATGACTTTGGCCGCTGCGATGTTCACCGCCTCGAGGCCGGAGGAACAGTAACGGTTGATCTGAAACCCCGGAACCGATTCGTCGTATCCCGCCATCATCACGGCGATGCGCGTGATATTCGAGCCCTGCTCGCCCACGGGCGCGACACAGCCCATCACCACATCTTCGACCAGTTGGGTATCGAGCGTAGAGCGATCGCGCAAAGCCGCCAACGTTTGACTCGCGAGGCTGACCGCCGTCACTTCGTGCAACTTGCCGTCACTTTTGCCCTTGCCGCGCGGCGTGCGCACGTGATCATAGATGAATGCGTCCATGGTTCAGCTCACCTCACACATAACCCAATTGCTTGGCCGCCAGATCGAACATGATTTCTTCGGAGCCGCCTGCGATCACATTCGGTCTGACCTCGCGATAGATGCGCTCGATCTTGCAACCGCGCATGTACGAGGCACCGCCCAGGATTTGCGCGGACTCGCGCGCGCAGTGTTCGAGCGTGCGCGTCCCCTGAATTTTGAGCAGCGCGATCTCACCGGCGTCATCGCGACCTCGCATCACAGCGTCACAGGCCCGATCGACCCAGGCCTGAGTCGCGAAAATCTGTCGCGACATCTCCGAGAACTTGTGGCGGATCGCCTGATTTTGGTTGAGCTTGGTACCGAAGGTCTCACGCTCGCGCGCCCACGCCAGCGCCTCTTCGAGGCAGACCATGGCGTAGGCGTTCGAGGAGCTGGCGATCCCGACCCGCTCGCCATTGAAGTTGGCCATCAAGCCGCGGAATGCGCCACCTTCTTCGCCGATCAGGTTCTCGACCGGCACTTCGACATTGTCAAAATAAAGCGTTGCCGTATCGGAACAGTGCCAACCCATTTTCTCGAGTGGCGTCTGCGTGAACCCCTTCATGCCCTTCTCGAGCAGCAGCAGACTGATGCCGCGCGCTCCGGGGCCACCGGTACGCACAGCGACAACGTAGTAGTCGGCCCGTATTCCCGAGGTAATGTAAATCTTTGAACCATTGACGATATAGCGATCGCCCTTGAACTCGGCGCGCGTTCGCAGCGCTGCGACATCGGAGCCGCCCGAAGGCTCGGTCACACCTAGCGCGATGATCTTCTCGCCGGCGAGCACACTCGGCACCACGCGTTCTTTGATCGCAGGCGAACCCGCTGCGATCACGGGCGGTAGCGCCACGCCGTGAATCATCAGACTGGCGAGCAGACCACCCGCACCCACTTCGGCAAGTTCGACGCCGGTAACCAGCCCATGAAAGCGATCGATCCCTTCGCTCGTACCGCCGTATTGCTCCGGAAAACCGAGTCCGAGGATGCCGACCTCAGCCGCCTTGCGATGCAATTCGCGCGGCAACATGCCGGCACGCTCCCAGGCATCGATGTGTGGCGAGATCTCGCGCTCGACGAAGCGGCGGACCGTATCACTCCACTCGTGATGACTGTCGTTGTAATACGGGCTGCGCATGCGCCATTGGTCGAACATCTTCGACATGTCGATCCTCCCCTAATTTGGCAACCGAACCGCGCCACTCGCGGCGAGTTCGGCAATTTGCGATTCAGCGAATCCGAGCTCCTGCAAGACCTGCACGCCCTCGGCTCCAGGCAACGAGGCCGGTGCTGCAGCGCGCGACGGTGTATTCGAAAAACGCGGCGCAGGAGCGGGATGTACCAGCCCGTCTTGCTCCATGAAAGCCTCGCGCGCGAGGTTGTGCGGATGGCGCCGCGCTTCGTCAAAATCGAGTACGGGGGCAAAACAGACGTCACTGCCCTCAAGCCGTGCACACCACTCTTCGCGTGTGCGCCTGCGTACGGCAGCCGCAACCTGCTCACGCAGTTTGGGCCACTGCCTGCCATCCATTTGCGTGGTGGCGAGCTGCGGGTCTAACTGTAATGCCTGCAACATGGCCGCATAAAAAGGCGGCTCGATGCTCGCCAAAGTAATCCACTTGCCGTCGGCACACTCGAAGACACCATAGAAATGCGCGCCACCGTCGAGCAAATTTTCGCCGCGCCCACCCGGCCACCAACCACCAGAGCGCATGCCCCAGATCAAAGACGCCAAGGACGATGCACCATCGACCATCGCGGCATCGACCACCTGCCCGCGCCCGCTGCTGCGTGCCTCGATGACGGCCGCCAGCACACCAAAGGCCAACAGCATGCCGCCGCCTGCGAAATCGCCCAAAACATTGAGCGGCACCACCGGCCCACTCGTGCGGGTGCCGATCGCATCGAGCACCCCCGTGAGCGCAATGTAATTGAGGTCGTGCCCGGGAGCCTGCGCGAGTGGGCCCTGCTGACCCCAACCGGTCACGCGACCAAAAACGAGTCGCGGATTGAGGCTCTGGCATTCCAGAGGTCCGAGACCCAAGCGCTCCATCACCCCGGGCCTGAAGCCCTCGATGAGTGCATCACTCTGCGTCACCAGGCGCCGTACGACGTCGAGGGCAGCGCCATTTTTGAGATTGACTGCGATGCTGCGCCGTCCCCGACCGAGCACTCGGTGGCCCGGGTCCATGCGCCCCGCGTCGTGACGATCGATACGAATGACCTTTGCGCCCAAGTCGGCGAGCAACATGCCGGCATAGGGTGCGGGACCGATGCCCGCAAACTCGATGATCTTGAGCGTGGCCAACGGGCCAGTGGAAAGCGGGCCAGAGGAAAGTGGGCTAGACAAGCCGTCAGTCGCAGTCAAGTTCGCCCCCTGCCCCGAAAATGGTGAATTCAGAGGGTAATACTATCGTGATTCGCAAAAAGAGGTCTTGTTTTTTACGCAATCAATGGGTGGTGGAAGTTTGCCCCACTTGCGGATCCGGAGAGCCCACCGCCTGCATTCGACCCACGTCAAAGTGCACAAGGCCAAGTACCGTGGTGTACATCAGCGCGCCATGCCGATCGCATTTGATCCCCGTAAAAGCGCCGTTGAAGAGCGGGTCAGCGCCCGAAGCGATACTCATCACGAGATCGCCACGATCGAGGTCAAACCCTAGGTGATAAAGCTCACCAGGCCGCGACACGAACCCGCCGTTGACGATCACCATGGCGCTGCCGCCGCTGATCATGGGTACGGTGGCGACGGTGCCAATGTCGGACCGATGCCAGAGCGCCTGCCAGCGGTCCTGATCGGCATTCCAACGAAACATGGCGACACCCCGCGGCAGCGGGCGAGTCAGCCCTGTCAGCAAGCCACGAGCATAGGAGCCGCGCGCTTTGAGCGGCGGGGCGGGCTTGTCGGGGACTGCGTTGAGCACAAACGCGTAGGGCCCATAGGTCACGACCGATTGCTCGGACTGCACGGTCGCCAGTTCGGGCCCCATGTCGACTTCAAGCTGATCGGCAATGCGCGGGTCGACCCCGGGCTGCGATCGACTCTGTCTGCGGATCTCGTTACGCCAAAACGCCACCAGCCGCATTTTCCGATGACCGTCGGTGAGTACGACGAGTTCATCCTCGCCGCGCCCGAATCCCATCAGCGTTGGTGTTGCTCCGGTGCCATCGGCAATCTTGCCGACCGGTAATCGCTCGCCGGCATCGTAGCGCGCTGACCAAGCGCCAGCGCGCGCATCGGTGCGGATGCGGCCGCGTGCATCGACCACAAAGCGGTACATCTTGCGGTTGGATGCCACATAGACAGCGCCGCCTTTCGCCTCGCGACTGGTCGCGAAGCTGTTGCTGAACACTTCCTCGGGCTCGGGTGTTTGATACACGTCAATCAAGCGCAAGCTGCGCCGATCAAGCGTCGCAATGCGACCACCCACCGTATTGATCACCAGGAAGCCGTTGAAAGTCATGCCCAGCCCGAACACGCTATCGGTCTGGAAAATGGTGCGCGCGCGAACTTTGGCATCGTCGAACAAAGAATCGGGTAGCGACACCTGCAAGGGCTCACGCAGAGGCGAGCTCGGGTCCGCCGGATTTTCCTGATCGATCCGCAGCATACCGCGCGCATTGGCGCCGATGAAGGCATGGTCGGCGGTGATCAAAGAATAAAGCACCCCTTGCGCAACCTGATCTTCGACCGCGCTCAACAAACGATTCGGCTGCCGCCCGAGATAGTCGATCACGGCCTGCTCGTCGCGGGTGACGATCAGCGAGCGCAAATCCTCCGCCTGCCGCCGCCGCAGCTCATCAGTGGGCAGCACGTAATCGGGCAGCTGGTGATTGACCGACCTTCGATCGACTTCGCGCAACGCGCCCTGCTCGCGGACAAACTTGCGCATCGTCGTACCAGAAAAAAACCAGTGAACTTCGCCGCCCGCGACCAGCGCGCTGTAGTGCGGAATACCAAGTGCCTCGCCGGGCACCCAGTCGTAACTCGCGGGCGTCACGCGATAGTGCCCGCGCGGCACCGCGATCGCCGTGCTGTCGGTCGCCGCATCGTTCCAGTGGCTTTGATTATTGAACTCGGCCGCAAGATAAGGGTTCGCTGGCGGCTCGGTCGGCGGCTCCGCCGGCAGGGCCGGCAGTGCCGCAGCATGCAGCAATGCAGTCCCCGAGAACAAAAATATCGCCGACCACAACGCCGACCGCAAACCACCCCACACTCGGCTCATTCAGCTCACCGCAGACTCAAGCATGGTGATCGTGCCGACATCGGCATCGAGCTCAACCTGTACGCCGACCGGTAACGTGAACTGCTTGCCGACATGACCAAACATAGCGCCGTAATACGCAGGCACCCCAAGCGGCTTGATGTGATCGTCAAGGATGTCGGGAATGGTGAGCGATCCAAAACCCTCGCCCGGCGTGCACTTGCTGCAGGTGCCCCAGACAAAACCTTTGATCTGATCGAGGATCCCCGCGAGTTTCATCTGCACGAGCATGCGATCGATACGATACGGCGCCTCCTGCACGTCCTCCAGAAAAAGAATTGCATCACGAAAATCGGGCACGTAGGGCGAGCCGAGAATTGCGGTGAGCACTGTGAGATTGCCGCCGAGGAGTTTGCCGCGCGCCTTGCCTCGGGTGATGGCACGCGTGCGATCGTCCGAAGGCACGATGGTGCTCGAGGTGTCTTGCGGGTTGGCGAAGGTGACAGCCTCGCCTTTCCAGGTCACACGCTGCAGCCAATCGATATTGGTCCTGTTCCACTCGCTGGCCCCGTTCGGGCCATGGAAGGTGACGAGATTCGTCTTGGCATGCAACGACAGCAGCAGCGCGGTGATATCGCTGTAGCCGATCAAAATCTTTGGGTTGCGCGCGATCGCGTCCCAGTCGAGCAAGGGCAGCAAGCGCGCCGCACCCCAACCGCCGCGAATGCAGTGAATGGCCTTGACCTCGGGATCACGAAACAGATCATTGAGATCGGCAGCCCGATCAGCATCGCGACCGGCGAGATACCCGTAGCGATCGAACACATGGCGACCGAGCTTGCCTTTGAGGCCGAGCGCCGCCAGCGCCTCGAGCAAAATGTCGACATCGATCGGATCCCAATTGGCGCTGGAAGGGATCATCAAACCGATGGTGTCTCCCGCGACGATCCGTGGCGGTTTGATAATGCGAGGCGGGGTCGCGGCGGAGCCCTTCGCAGGTTTACGCGTGGCGCCATCCCCGGCGGCGACCGGTCCGTTCATGAGCGGGGACAGCGCCGCGAGGGTCGCGGCGGTCAAAGCTTGGCGTCTCGAAAACATGCTGCGCTCCGGCAATGCGGCCACCACCCGACCGCGTTTCAAGTATACGCGCGACTACAATCACCATATGTCACACGACACCGCTCCCGCACGCAGCCAGCGACGTCGCAGCCTGATGAGGCTTGCGCTCAGCTCCATGGCGATGCTCTGTACGACGATGCTCTCGATCACACCGGCGGCCATCGCCAAACCCGAGACCGCGAGCATCACGGTGTTTGCCGCCGCCTCACTGACCGATGCGCTCAATGAAGCCGGCAGGCAATACAGCCAACGCAGCGGGATCACGGTGCGCCACTCTTTTGCCTCGAGCGCGCAGATCGCTCGACAACTCGCCGCCGGCGCTCCCGCCGATCTTTTCATCGCCGCAGACACCGAGTGGATGGACTACGCGATCGAGCGCAAGCTCGTGCGCGCCGAGACGCAGCGAGTGCTTACCGGTAATACGCTCGTGGTCATCGCGCCCGCGACCGCGCCCGCGACCGCGATCGAACCTGCGCGCGCCGAGGACTGGCCAAGTGCACTCGGCGCCGGGCGCTGG
The DNA here is from genome assembly GCA_046091005.1 of Gammaproteobacteria bacterium. GTDB lineage: Bacteria > Pseudomonadota > Gammaproteobacteria > Steroidobacterales > Steroidobacteraceae > UBA964. Next base: position 16,680 of record JBJTAV010000153.1, read on the forward strand.
GTGACGGGCGATCCTGACTCGGTACCGCTCGGTCGCTACGCCCGAGAAGCTCTGCAATTCTTAGGTCTGTGGTCGCAACTCGGGCCGCGGCTTGCTCGCGCCGAAAATGCTCGGGCCGCGCTCGCACTGGTCGCGCGTGGCGAGGCGCCGCTCGGTATCGTCTATGCGAGCGATGCGCTCGGCGAGCCCCGTGTGCGCGTGGTTTCGCCAATCGATCCGCGCGCGCATTCCGCCATTGTTTACCCCGCTGCCATGGTTTCGGGCGCGAACCCGCAAGCCGCGGCGTACCTTGATTTTTTGATGAGCACCGAGGGACAAAAGATCTTCGCGCAGCGCCATTTCGGACGCTAAACTCCTGACCAAGAGCACCGCCGAAAAGCTGCAAGCAGAGCACGCGCCCCTCGCAATAATCGTCGAAGACGACCCGACCTTCGAGACCTCGATGACCCGTGCAGTAGCGCAGCTCGGTGCGCATTGGCGCTACGCGTCGTTTCGCACTGCGAGCGAAGCACTGCATTTCATTGACCGGGCCGATACCCGGATCGATCTCGCCCTGGTCGACATTGGTCTGCCGGATATCAGCGGCATCGAGGTCATCAGCCAAATCCGCTCGCGCTTTCCGGAGATCCCCATCATGGTGGTGTCGGTCATCTCTGCCGAACGCAGCGTGCTTGCGGCCATTCGTGCTGGCGCTCGTGGCTATGTGCTCAAAGACGACAGCACCACCATCATCGCCGAGGCCTTGCGGCAGAGCCTGCAAGGCAATTACCCCATCAGCCCCGCGCTCGCACGTTATCTCTTCAAGCTCGCGGGCTCGAGCGAGCGGCCTGGCGATATGGCTGAACTCACCCCCAAAGAACTCGAACTCTTGCGCAACCTCTCGCGCGGCCGCAGCTATGCCGAGGCGGCCTTGGAGATGGGCATCGCGCTCTCGACAGTGCAGACCCACATCCGCAACCTCTACCGCAAACTCGATGTCCACTCGCAGGTCCAGGCCGTCACCAAGGCGCAGGATCGCGGCCTGATCTAATCCTTGCTTTCGTAGCCCCTGACCTCTGCCCGCGTGATGCGCGCGCCGGGAGGCCGCTGCTGCGCAGGGGGCCGAGTTTGGTTAGGCTCGGGGCATGGAAATCGACATCATCCTCGAGCCGGATCTCACCCCCGCCCAAGTCGCCGAACTCGGCCAGAAAGCCGAAAGCTACGGTGTTCGCGCGCTCTGGAGCTCCAATTATTTCGCGCACTGGGACTGCTTCTTGTCGCTGGTGCCGCTCGCCCAGAGCACCTCGAAATTATTGTTGGGGCCGCTCGCGGTCAGCCCCTTCGAGATGCATCCGCTCAAAATCGCCAATAGCCTGCTGTCGCTCAACGAATTGTGTGGCGGCCGCGCCGTCATCGCCATGGGCGCCGGCGAAGGCAACATCGATTGCATGGGTATCGAGCGGCCCGAAAAAATCGTGCGGGCGGTGCGTGAAGGCATCGAACTCGTACGCGGCGCGGGTCGTGGCAAATTGGCCCAAGGTTTCAAGGGCGAAGATTTTGTGGTCAACCTGCCCTGCGCCTACGGCTGGCTGAAGGCGCCCAACCCTCCGCTCGTCTATGGCACCGCCTACCGCGGCCAGATGATGCGCATGGAGGCCCGGGTGGCTGATGGCGTATTCATCGGCTGCACCCCACCCGAAGTCATGGCGGCGGCCATGAACGAGGTGAACGAAGGCGCCGCCAAACGCGAGGCAGACATGCCCGCCCTGCGCACCAACACTTTCTGGGCCTGGCACCTCAAGCGCGAACGCGCGGCAGGCTATCGGGAATCGCGACGCGAGCTGCCGTGGCGCGCCATCAAGCTGCAGAAAGAGCTGATCCAGCAGTGTCTGAGTGAAGACGAGGCCAAACTGGTGCGCGACAACTACGACAAGTTTGTCGCCGCCTGGTTTGATCGGTCAGGGAACGTGCAGGGTGTGCCGGTCGAAATTGCCAATCGACTTTGCGAGTATTTCACCTCGACTGGCGGTCTCGAAGATCTTGACCGCGAGATCGAACGCTTCCGAATGTTCGGCAAGGCCGGCCTCACCGAGTGCGCGCTACGCCTGCACGACGATCCGATGGAAGCCCTCGATATCATTGGCCAGTACGTCATTCCGAAGCTGCGCTGAGTTGGCAGGCGCCCCGTACAGCGTGTTGCGCTGACGCGGCTCGCGTCCGATCGAGCGGATGGCCGTCTGCATGCTCGCGGCGTCCATCTCCTGACCATTGACGCCGCCGGCAGCACGGGTGATCGACTCGTTCATCAAAACGCCGCCCAAATCATTGGCACCCGCACGCAAGGCGTGCAGGGCGCCCTCGCGACCGAGCTTCACCCAAGATGCTTGCACGTTGCGCAACACGGGCTCGAGAACAAGGCGGGCGATCGCGTGCATGAGGAGCGACTCACGCCAACTCGGCCCACTACGCGCCCGTCCCTTGCGCCAGAGTGGCGCCTCCATGTGCACGAAGGGCAGCGGCACGAACTCCGTGAACCCGCCGGTCTCGCTCTGCAAACGACGGATCGCGAGCAAATGACGAGCCCAATGCCGCGGTGACTCGACAGACCCGAACATGATCGTTGCCGTGCTGCGCAGACCTACCGCGTGGGCATCGCGCATCACGCCGAGCCACGCCGCAGTATCGAGTTTGTCGGGACAGATGATCGCGCGCACGTCATCACAAAGAATTTCCGCTGCGGTACCGGGTAGCGTGCGCAAACCGACCGACGCGAGCTGCTCGAGAAACGCGCGCACCGGAATACCCAGCGTCTCGGCACCGTGGGTGATCTCGAGCGGCGAGAAGGCATGCACATGTATACCCGGAGCCGCACGCAGCGCTGCACGAACCACTTCGAGGTAGGTTGAACCCGTAAACGAGGGGTGAATGCCGCCCTGCAGGCAGACCTCAGTCGCGCCACGCGCCGCAGCCTCGGCCACTCGAACAGAGATTTCTTCGTAGTCGAGCAGATATCCGGGACCCCGCAAAGACCGCGCGCTGCGACCTTTGGCGAACGCACAGAACCCGCAGGAGTAAGTGCAAATATTGGTGTAATTGATATTGCGATTGATGACGTAGCTCACCGCATCGCCATTGACCTCGCGGCGCAGTCCATCAGCCGCGGCGACGACCGCTTGAAAATCTGCGCCGTCCGCCGCAAACAAGGCAGCGATGCTGTCCTCTGCCGGCGTCTGGCCCTCAAGACAACGACGAATCGCCGTGGAGATATGCGCAGTCACTGGCCCGACGGACTTCGAGGTCGCGATCAATGCGCACTCGCGAGCGGGTGGCGCAGTCCCCGCCCCAGCATGCCAGTTGCGCTCGCGTACGTAGCCCATGGCATCGATGCGATGCAGTACCGCGGTACGCAGCGCAGGGTCGATCCAGCGCGGATCATTCGCGTACGCGGGAATAATCGGCAGTCGTTGCACCAGCCAACGCCCCGCTGCGGCGGTCTCGTGTTCGAGCGCGACGAGCTCGGGCCACGGCGCCTCGGGGTTCACGTGATCAGGTGTCACCGGTGACACGCCGCCCCAATCATTGAGGCCGGCGTCGATCAGACCCTGCAAAGCGCCGGCGCTCAGATTGGGCGGAGCCTGTATCGACATCGTCGGCCCAAAGATTCGGCGTGCGACAGCGATTGTCCACTGCAGATCTTGCAGACTCGGCTCCGGGTGCGAAGCCATCCGCGTACCCGGTTTCGCCCGGAAGTTCTGCACAATGACTTCTTGAATGTGCCCGTAGCGCTCATGGACTTCGCGAATCGCCAATAGTGTCTCGATACGTTCGAGCCGCGTTTCACCAATACCAATCAAGATGCCGGTGGTGAATGGGATCGCAAGCTCGCCGGCGGCAGCCAAGGTCGCAAGTCGTACTGCCGGATTTTTATCGGGGGAGCGATGATGCGGACCGCCTTTTTCGGCGAGTCGCAAGGCGCTGCTCTCGAGCATGATGCCCATCGAGGCCGCCACCGGCCGAAGACGCAGCAACTCATCACGACTCATCACACCCGGATTGAGATGCGGCAGCAATCCTGTTTCCTGAAATACACGTCGGGCGCAATGCTCGAGGTATTCGAGGGTACTCGAAAACCCGAGCTCCGCGAGCTCCTCACGCGCTCGCGGGTAGCGCAGCTCAGGCTTGTCGCCGAGCGTAAAGAGCGCCTCATCGCAGCCCGCCGCTGCACCTTGGCGAGCAATCGCCAGCACCTCATCGACCGACAGAAAAGCCCGTGCGCCACGACGCGGCGGCGCGGCAAACGTGCAGTAGTGACAAACGTCGCGGCACCAATGCGTCAGCGGAATGAACACCTTGCGTGAGTAGCCGACCCGGACGCCGAAACCTTCGAGCGTGAGCTCGCGGGCACGCTGCATCAAAGATTCGAGCGCCGTCTCGTCAGCCAGCAAGCGCGCTTGCTCGGCGGGCATGGGCTCGCCGCGCAAGTCGTCGGGTACATCCACATCGTGCGACAGACCCGGCACCTCGATCCGCATCGCACGCAAGCGGAGCCTCGT
>JBJTAV010000154.1:0-15369 GCA_046091005.1 Gammaproteobacteria bacterium
TCAGCACGATGTCATGCTCAAAGATCTCGATCTGGCGATGCGCGAAGGCTTTCGTTCGATCGAGCACATCAAGCGCTACACCACGACCGGCATGGCGACCGATCAGGGCAAGACCTCGAACCTCAACGCCCTGCATCATGCTGCACACGAACTCGGCAAGCCTGTGCCTGCAGTGGGTCTGACCACCTTCCGCATGCCCTACACGCCGATCACCTTCGCGAGCTTCGCGGGGCAAGCGCGCGGCGAACTCTTCGATCCCGTGCGACGCACACCCATGCACGCTTGGGCCGAAAGTCATGGTGCGGTCTTCGAAGACGTCGGTATGTGGAAGCGCGCGCGCTATTTCCCGCAGGGTGTCGAGGACATGCATGCCGCGGTCGCCCGCGAGTGCCTTGCGGTACGCGCGCGCGCCGGGGTGTTCGATGCCTCGACGCTCGGCAAGATCGCCGTCGTCGGCCCGGACGCCGCGGAATTCATGAACCGCATGTACGTCAATGATTGGAGCAAGCTCGCGGTGGGTCGTTGCAAGTACGGCGTATTGCTGCGCGATGACGGCTTTGTCTACGACGACGGCGTGGTGGCCCGTCTCACCACCGACGAGTTTCATGTCACCACCACCACGGGCGGCGCCGCGCGCGTGCTCGCGATGATGGAAGACTATCGGCAGACAGAGTGGCCTGATCTCAAAGTTTGGCTGACCTCGACGACGGAACAATGGGCGGTTATCGCCGTGCAGGGCCCCAAGGCCCGCGAGATCCTCGCGCCGCTCGTCGATGGGCTCAATATCTCGGCGGCGGTGCTGCCGCACATGGCGGTGCTACGCGGCAGCTTGCGCGGCATGCCCATGCTGCTCTTTCGCGTGAGTTTCACCGGCGAACTCGGTTTCGAAGTGAACGTGCCCGCAAGCTGCGGACAAGCGGTCCTTGATGCTATTTGTGTCGCGGGCAAAGACCATGGCCTCACGCCCTACGGCACCGAGACCATGCACGTGCTGCGTGCCGAGAAGGGCTTCATCATCATCGGTCAAGATACGGACGGCACGCTCACGCCCGATGACGTCGGGCTCGCCTGGGCGATCGGCAAGAGCAAGCCTGACTTCGTGGGCAAGCGCGCCCTCGCCCGCGGCTCGATGCAGCAGACCGATCGCAAGCAACTGGTCGGTCTCTTGACCAAAGATTCGGCGCTCGTCCTGGAAGAAGGCGCGCAGATCATCGAAATCGCTGGACAGAAAACGCCTATGACCTTGATCGGTCATGTGACCTCGTCCTACGCCAGCGCCACGCTCGGTCGTTCGATCGCCCTTGCCGTGGTCAAAGCCGGTCGCAGCCGAATCGGTCAAACCCTCTACGTGCCCATGCCGAACGGCGATATTCCGGTCGAGGTTTGCAGCCCGATTTTCTTTGATCAGAAGGGAGCGCGCCTCAATGTCTGACGCTACTCCTCGGCTACCGGCATGGCTGCAAGCACTGCCGACCACAGAGCGCTACATTTTGCAGGGGCCGCCTGCAGCGCTTGCCGCCGCGGATTCAGCACTCGGCTTGTTGACGGGTGACGTCGCCGGTCGCGCCCGCCGCAACGAGCGCGCAAGCGTGCTCTGGCTCGGCCCCGATGAGCGTCTGCTCATCGCGAACGCCGGGGCAGCGCCGTCGAGCAACGGTCTCGAGTCCGCGCTACGCGGCGCCCTTGCGGCGCAGCCGTACTCGCTCGTGGATGTCAGCCATCGACAGCTCGGCTTGAAACTTTCGGCCGCCTTTGCCGAAGACTTGCTCAATTGCGGTTGCCCACAAGATCTGTCGCTGACAGCCTTCCCGATCGACATGTGCAGTCGCACGCTCTTCAACAAGATCGAGATCGTGCTGTGGCGACGAGGCATCAACGAATTTCAGATCGAGGTCTGGCGATCGTTCGCCCCTTATCTCGAAGGCTGGATGCGCGAGGCTGTGCAAGATCTCGGCTGAGCGCTTCAGCGTGAAGCGCGCTAAAGCGCAAAGCGCAGTCAGCGCTGGGCGGTCTGCCAGTTGCTCGCCACGTAATACTCTGCCGTCGCGCGCGGCAGCAAAGGTCCACCCAAAATATGATCGGCAGCTTTCTCTGCCAACATGATGGTGGGTGCATTGAGATTGCCGGTAGTGATCGAGGGCATGATCGACGAGTCGACCACGCGCAGTCCTGAGACCCCTCGCACCCGGGTCTCTGGGTCGACCACGGCGAGCGTATCGTCGGTAGCCCCCATGCGGCAGGTGCCACAGGGGTGATAGGCGCTCTCGACGTGCTGGCGAACGAAGGCATCGATCTCGGCATCGCTCTGCACACCCGTGCCCGGCTGAATCTCCCGGCCGCGATAGCGATCAAAGGCAGGCTGGGCAAAGATTTCGCGCGTGAGTCGCACACAAGCGCGCATTTCGGTGAGGTCGTCGGCTTCGCCGAGATAATTGAAAAAGATGCGCGGCGCTTGTGCAGGATCGGCCGAGCGCAAGCGCACCCAGCCTCGGCTACGCGTACGCATCGGCCCGACATGCGCCTGAAAACCGTGCTCCGAGGCGCCACTCGAACCATCGTAGGCGACCGCGAGCGGCAGAAAGTGGTACTGCAGATCGGGATAGCGAACGCCTGCTCGACTGCGAATGAAACCGCCCGTCTCAAAATGATTGGTCGCACCCAGACCGCTACGTGACAGCAGCCAGCGCGCGCCGATCCAGGCTTTGGCGAGCGAGTTCATTGCCGAGTACAAAGTAATCGGTTCCCGGCAGGCGAGCTGAAAATAGAACTCGAGATGATCTTGCAAATTCTCGCCGACACCGGGGAGATCTTGCACCACGCCGATACCATGCTCGCGCAGTTCAGCCGCTGGGCCGAGACCCGACAGCTTGAGGAGTTGCGGCGAATTGATGGGCCCTGCGCTCACGATCACTTCGCGATTCGCAAAAACCTTGTGGCTGGTTGTGCCGCGCCGATATTCGACGCCGACTGCCCGCTCACCCTCGAAGATGATGCGCTGCACCAGCGCGGCCGTGCGCACGCCGAGATTAGCTCGCGAGCGTACCGGGTGCAGATAAGCGACGGCAGCACTGCAGCGCTGCCCTTCGCCCACCGTCATGTCGAAGCGGCCGAAGCCTTCTTGCTGGTAGCCATTGATGTCGTCGGTCAGCGGATACCCAGCCTCTCGACCCGCCGCGAGCCACGCGGCGTGCAGCGGGTTTTGCAGGCTGCCGTAGCAGGTCTGCAAGGGGCCTTGTTCACCGCGATACACATCGCCACCGCTCGCGCGCGTTTCGGCGCGCCGAAAGTAGGGCAACACATCGGCGTAGCTCCAACCGCTCGCGCCCTCTTCCTGCCAACGCTCGAAATCGAGTGGATTACCGCGGATGTACACCATGCCGTTGATCGACGACGAACCGCCGAGCACCTTGCCGCGCGGTGTGTGCAGTCGGCGGCCGCCGAGTCCCGGCTCGGGCTCGCTGTAATAGAACCAGTTGTAGCGCTGGCGATTCATCGGGATCGCCAACGCAGAAGGCATGCGGATGAACACCGATCGGTCGGAGCCACCGTACTCGAGCAGCAGCACGCGATGCTGCCCGCTTGCACTCAATCGATTGGCGAGCACGCAGCCCGCGGAGCCCGCACCCACGATGATGTAATCGAACTCTTCGTGTTGCATGGCGGCGCAGACTCAGTACGGCGCGTCGATGTCGCCCTTCGCGACGTACACGCTCTTGAGCTGAGTGTAGTACTCCATGGTGATACGGCCGTTTTCACGGCCGATCCCCGAATGTTTATAGCCGCCGAAAGGCAGCTCCATGGGACAAATGTTGTAGTGATTGATCCAGCAGCTGCCGGCCTGCAGCTTGGCAATCACGCGATGGGCGCGATTCAGATCCTGGGTGAATACACCCGCCGAGAGACCGAACTCGGTGGCATTGGCGCGCTCGATCGCCTCCTCTTCGTCGTCGAAGTCGAGCACCATCATCACCGGACCAAAGATTTCTTCACGCACGATGCTCATGTCGTCGCGGCAACCCTCGAACACGGTGGGCGTCACGAAGAAACCTTTGCCCAAAGCACCTTCGGTCAGTCGCTTGCCGCCGATCAGTACCCGCGCACCCTCCTGCTTACCACTCTCGATGTACGCCATCACCTTGTGCAAGTGCTCCTCGGAAATGAGCGAGCCCACCTGCGTGCTCGGATCGGCAGGATCGCCGATTTTCATCACCGACACTCGCGCCAGCAGTCGACGCAAAAATTCATCTTTGATCGAGCGATGCACGAAGACTCGGGTCGCGTTCGAACACACCTCGCCCGCCGAGTAGAAATTGCCGAGCAGTGCACCCGAGACCGCCTGATCGAGCTTGGCATCCTCGAAAATCAGCAGGGGTGATTTGCCACCGAGTTCGAGAGTGACATGCTTGAGCGTGCCCGCCGCATCACCCATCACCGCCTTGCCGGTTTCGACCGAGCCCGTCAACGACACTTTGGCAATGCCCGGGTGACGAGTCAGCAAGCGGCCGGTCTCCACGCCGCCCTGTACCACCTGAAAGATGCCATCCGGCACACCGGCGGCTTTCATGATGCCGGGAAGCTCGGCGGCACTCAGCGGCGTGAGCTCGGCAGGCTTGAAGATCATCGCGTTGCCGAACGCCAGCGCCGGCGCGGTTTTCCAGCAAGCGGTCTGCATGGGGTAATTCCAGGCACCAATCCCCGCCACTACGCCTAGCGCCTCGCGTCGCGTATAGCCGAAGCCCGCAGGTCCAAGATCGATATGCTCGCCCGCAGCACCGGTCGCGAGCGCAGCAAAATATTCGAAACACTCGACTCCCGAGACAATGTCGACCACGCGGGTTTCTTGTATCGGTTTGCCGGTATCACGCATTTCGATCAGCGAGAGCTCATCGTTGCGCTGACGCAAAATGTCGGAGACTCGACGCAGCACCCGCGCCCGCTCGGTGCCACTCAGTGCAGCCCACGCCGGTTGTGCCGCGCGCGCCCGCTGCACAGCCTCGTCAATCTGCACGGCGCCCGCAATCGGCACCTCGCCGAGCCATTCACCCGTTGCCGGGTTGTAGCTCGCGAGCTTGGCGACTGGAGCAGGGGCACTTTTGGCTGCGGCCGAGCTCGCCGCCGGTGCAGCGGTGGCCTCGGCTGCAAGCTGCTGCACCGCAACCAAGGCGAGCGGATCCAGATTTTTCGTACGCTCGGCGGTCACCGCCTCGATGATTTCTTTGCGCATGCGCGGATCCCAAAATTTGTGGATATGATCGGCGATGCTGGCTGGTGCCTTGTCCCGTCCCTCATGGGCAAAGAAACCGGCGATCTGGTTCGCCATTCGTACGAGCTTGTCCACGTTCATGTCTTGATCCTCTCGGGTGCACTGAACACCTCGAATCCGTCATCGCGCGCGATCGCGACCAATGTCAAGCCTGCCGCCTCAGCCGAACGCACGGCGAGCGCAGTGGGTGCCGACACCGCGACCAGTATGCCTGCCCCCATCATGGTCGCCTTCTGCACCATCTCGATGGAGACACGGCTCGAAATCAGCAGCATCCCCTCGGCAGCAGACTCCCCACCCCGCGCCAGCGCGCCGGCGAGTTTATCGAGGGCATTATGCCGACCCACGTCTTCGCGCACCGCCACAAGGCCTCGGCCGCGCAGCCAGTAGCCCGCCGCATGGACGGCGCGGGTTTCGCGATTGAGCGCTTGCTGGGCACTCAGCGCTCTGAGCGCATCGAAAATTTCCTGCTGCGTGACGATCGATGAGGACTGCACGGGCGGCAACGGGCGCAAGGCCTCTTCCAGACTTTCAATACCGCAAAGACCGCAACCGACGGGGCCTGCAATACGCCGACGACGCTCCGCCGTGCGTTCGGCCGCAGGCCCGACCAAGGTCATGCGCAGCTCGAGTCCGAGCTCATGGCTGCATAGCTCAATCTCGGACAGTTCGTCGACGCTGCCGATCAAGCCTTCATTGAGCGTGAACCCGACCCCGAAATCTTCGAGATCGAGGGGTGTCGCCATCATCACCGCATAGGAGGCGCGGTTGTAGGTCAATGAAATCGCCACTTCCTCGGGCAGCTTGCGCCGCTCCGCCGCGGCCGCCCTGCCGACCGCGAGGCGTGCGACCTCAGCTGCGGGCGGCGGCAGACCCATTCGCGGGCGAAACCTGCACGGCGGTGACTTTGTACTCCGGGCAGTTGGTCGCCCAATCGGAGTAATCCGTGGTCACGACGTTGATGTGCGTGTCAGGGTGATGGAAGGTTGTATAGACCACGCCCGGTGCAACACGGTCGGTGATGTCCGCCCGCAGCTCCGTACCGCCGGTACGACTCATCAGACGCACGAGATCCCCGTCACGAATGCCGCGTTGCTCGGCATCGTGCGGATGAATTTCGAGCAGATCGCCGGAGTGCCATTGCATGTTCGGCGTACGCCGCGTCTGCGTGCCCACGTTGTACTGCGACAAAATGCGTCCGGTGGTGAGCAGCAAGGGGAAGCGCGCCGATGATCGTTCATCGGTCGGCACGTACTCCGTGATCATGAAGCGACCTTTGCCGCGCACGAAGCCCGAGGCGTGCATGACCGGCGTACCGCTCGGTGCCTTGTCGTTGCAGGGCCATTGAATGGAGCCGAGCTCATCGAGCCGCGCATAACTGACGCCTGCGAACGACGGCGTCGTCCGTGCAATTTCATCCATGATCTGCGACGGGTGCTCGTAGTGCATGGTGTGGCCAAGCGCCTTGCAGACCGCCATCACGGCCTGCCAGTCGGCGAGCCCAGCGCGCGGCGGCATCACTTTGCGCACGCGACTGATGCGTCGCTCGGCATTGGTAAAGGTGCCATCCTTCTCGAGGAAGGACGCTCCCGGCAAAAACACGTGGGCGTACTTGGCGGTCTCGTTCAAAAACAGATCATGCACGACGACGCATTCCATCGCGCTCAGTCCCTCGGCCACATGCTGAATGTCCGGGTCGGACTGCGCGAAATCTTCGCCCTGAATGAAAAGGCCCTTGAAGCTGCCATCGATGGCCGCATCGAACATGTTCGGAATGCGCAGCCCCGGTTCCGACTGCAGCGGCACGCCCCAAATATTTTCGAACAGTTCGCGCGCAGCGTCGTCAGAGACGTGTCGATAGCCCGCGAACTCATGCGGGAACGAGCCCATGTCGCAAGAGCCCTGCACATTATTTTGACCGCGCAAGGGGTTCACGCCCACGCCGGGCCGACCAATATTGGCGGTGGCCATCGCGAGATTGGCGATGCCCATCACCATGGTCGTACCCTGGCTATGCTCGGTGACACCGAGCCCGTAGTAGATCGCGCCATTGCCGCCCGTGGCATAGAGCCGAGCCGCAGCGCGCACCGTCTCGGCGGGCACACCGGTGATGCTCTCGCTCTCTTCGGGACTGTTGCGCGGCTCGGCGACGAAGTTCGCCCAGCTCGAAAACTCGGCCAGATCACAACGCTCGCGCACGAAGGCCTCGTTGACGAGCCCCTCGGTGACGATCACATGCGCAAGCGCGTTGACGATGGCGACGTTGGTACCCGGTCGCAGCTGCAGATGCTGACTCGCCTCGATGTGCGGCGTGCGCACGAGATCGATGCGGCGCGGATCCACCACGATGAGCTTCGCGCCCTGGCGCAAGCGGCGCTTCATGCGCGATGCGAACACCGGGTGACCATCGGTGGGGTTGGCACCGATCACCATGATGACGTCGGCCTGCATGACCGAGTCGAAATCCTGAGTGCCCGCAGAAGTACCGAAGGTCTGCTTCAGACCGTAGCCCGTCGGCGAGTGACAGACGCGTGCGCAGGTGTCGACGTTATTGTTGCCAAAAACAGCGCGCACCATTTTTTGCACCAGGAAGGTTTCTTCGTTGGTGCAACGCGAGGACGTCACGGCGCCGATCGCGTTTTGACCGTATTTTGTCTGGATGCGCCGAAACTCGCTCGCGATACGCGCGACTGCCTCGTCCCAGCTCGCCTCGCGCCATGGGTCGGTGATGCGCTCGCGAACGAGCGGCGTCGTCACACGATCCGGATGGGTGGCATAACCCCAGGCGAAACGCCCTTTGACGCAAGAGTGCCCACGGTTTGCCTTGCCGTCATCGTACGGCACCATGCGCACGACTTCGTTGCCGCGCACCTGGGCCTTGAAGCTGCAGCCGACACCGCAATACGCACAGGTGGTGATCACCGACCGCTCGGGCTGCCCGATTGCGATCACCGTCTTTTCATTGAGCGTCGCCGTCGGACAAGCCTTGACGCAGGCACCGCAAGAGACGCACTCGGAATCGATGAACTTCTCGTCGGCACTGGCTGAAATCTTTGACTCGAAGCCCCGACCCGACACGGTGAGCGCCAAGGTGCCCTGCACTTCGTCGCAGGCCCGCACGCAACGCGAGCAGACGATGCACTTGGAGGCATCAAAGCTGAAGTACGGGTTGGATTCATCTTCGGGCGCCTCAAGATGATTGGCACCCGCATAGCCGTAGCGCACATCGCGCAAGCCCACGGCACCCGCCATATCCTGCAACTCGCAATCGCCGTTCGCCGAACACGTGAGGCAGTCGAGCGGGTGATCGGAAATGTAGAGTTCCATCACCCCGCGACGCAGTGACTTGAGCTTCTCGGTCTGCGTGCGGATGCGCATGCCTTCGGCGACTGGCGTGGTGCACGAGGCCGGCGTGCCCGCGCGACCCTCGATCTCGACAAGGCACAGCCGGCAAGAACCGAAAGCCTCAAGGGTCTCGGTCGCGCAGAGCTTGGGGATCGAGACACCCGCCTCGGCGGCGGCACGCATCACCGAAGTGCCCGCAGGCACTTCGATGCGCTGGCCATCAATCTCCAGCGTCACGCGGGTCTCGGCCTGCGAGGCCGGCGTACCGAAGTCACGATCGATAACGGCGTTCATGAGCGTCGAAAGTCCTGCGGAAAGTGGCGCAACGCGCTCAGCACCGGAAACGGCACGAAGCCGCCGAGGGCGCAAAGCGAGCCCAAGCGAAGTGTATTGCAAAGATCTTCAAGCAAAACCAGATTCTCATCGACCTCACGGCCCGAGAGAATTTTGTCGATGACTTCCATGCCGCGTACCGAACCCACGCGACACGGTGTGCACTTGCCGCAAGATTCGGCGGCGCAAAATTCCATGGCGAAGCGCGCCTGTCGACTCATGTCGACACTATCGTCGAAGACCACGATGCCACCATGCCCGACGAGCCCCTCGCGGGCCGTGAAAGCTTCATAGTCGAGGGCAGTATCGAAGAAATCGCGCGGAAAGTAAGCTCCCAGCGGGCCGCCGACCTGCACAGCGCGCACCGGTCGACCGCTTGCCGTGCCGGCACCGACCTCATCGATCAGCTCGCGCAAAGAAATGCCGAACGGCACCTCGAATAGACCGCCGTGGCGGATGTTTCCGGCGAGCTGAATCGGGATGGTGCCGCGCGATTTACCACTGCCGAGCGCAGCGTAAGCCTCGGCACCGCGGGTGAGGATGGCCGGAACCGTCGCGAGGGTCAGCACGTTGTTGACGACGGTGGGTTTGCCAAACAGTCCGCGATGCGCGGGCAGCGGCGGCTTGGCTCGAACCTGTCCGCGTTTGCCCTCGAGGCTCTCGAGGAGTGCGGTTTCTTCGCCGCAAACATAGGCGCCGGCGCCGATACGCAGTTCGATGTCGCAGTCGGTCAAAAGACCCTGGTCTCTCGCAACGATGAGCGCGCCCTCGAGAACGGTAATAGCCCGCGGATATTCGGAGCGAATGTAGATGAACCCCTTGCGCGCGCCGACCGCAAGCGCACAGACCGCCATGCCTTCGAGCAGCGCGAAGGGATCGCCCTCCATGAGCATGCGATCGGCGAAGGTACCGGAGTCGCCCTCGTCGGCATTGCAGACCACATATTTGATGTCGGCCGACGTGTCATGCACGGTGCGCCACTTGATGCCCGCCGGAAAACCGGCACCGCCCCGACCGCGCAGGCCAGAAGCCGTCACGGCAGCGAGCGTTGCCGCCGGACCGTTGGCGCGAGCCCAAGCGAGACCCTGCCCACCGCCATGCTCAATGAAATCGCGCCAGGAGAGTGGATCGATGATGCCGCAACGAGCAAAAGTCCAGCGATCTTGCCGTCGCAGAAACTCGTGCGCCTCGACCTGACCGATGCAAAGCGCATGCTGACCCGCTTGCAACCAATCGGCCGCGAAGAGATCTGCCACATCCGCGACGCCAACGGGGCCATAGCCGATTCGACCCGTTGGGGTTGCAACCTCGACCAGCGGCTCCAGCCAGTGCATGCCGCGAGAGCCCGTGCGAATGATCTCGATCGATTGGCCAAGTCGCAGCGCCTCCGCAGCGATCGCCTTGGCGAGTGCATCGGCGCCAAGGGCGAGAGCCGCGGAATCGGCAGGCACATAAATTCGGGTGGGTTTGCTCATGTCGGTGCGGGTCAATGGTCGCACTTGGCAAGCGCCTGCTGCAGACGCGACCAGTCGGCGCGACCGACAAGTTCGGTACCCACGAGCGCGGCGGGCGCCACCGAACACAAGCCAAGACAAAACACCGGCTCAAGCGTCACGCGTCCGTCTTGGGTCGTGCCATGCCAGCTCGTCCCCAATTTTTGACTCACCTCATCCGCCAATGCATCGCTGCCCATCGCCTGACAGGCTTCGGCGCGACAGAGCTTGAGACTGACGCGCCCGGCGGGCTCACGCCGAAAGTCGTGATAGAACGTGATCACGCCGTGAATTTCGGCGCGCGAGAGATTGAGGGCCAGGGCCACCTGTGCCGTGGCCTCCTCCGGCAAATAGCCGAAAGCCTCGTGCAGCGCCCGCAGCACCGGCAGTGCCGGCCCGTCGAGGTGCCGGTTGGCCTCGATGATTGCCGCTGCTTTTTCTTTGTTCCACGCCATGGGATAGATCAGAACATCCCGACGACTTTGCCCGACTCGTCGATGTCGATGTTGCAGGCGGCTGGCAACTTCGGCAAACCCGGCATGGTCATGATGTCACCGCAAATCATCACGATGAACTCGGCGCCCGCCGCAAGACGAACCTCGCGAATGTTGACGACGTGCCCATTCGGCGCACCGCGCAACTTGGGATCGGTCGAGAATGAATACTGGGTCTTGGCCACGCATATGGGGTAGTGACCATAGCCGTTCTCCTGCAGGCTGCGAATGCTCGCGCGCACTTTCGCATCGGCAGTGATGTCGGCAGCCCCGTAAAGCTCGGTCGCCACCGTCTTCATCTTGTTCCAGAGCGGCAGGCTGTCCTCGTACATCATCGAGAAGTTGTTGGGCTGCTCGCAGAGGCGCACCACTTCGTGGGCAAGTTCAGTGGCACCCGCACTACCCTCGGCAAAGTGCCTCGAGTTGAGGATTTTGACGCCGAGCTGGCTCGCGCGCTCCTGCAAAGCCGCGATCTCGGCGGGCGTGTCCTCGGCGCGATGATTGATCGACACCACACAGGGCAAGCCCATGCGATCGCGCACGTTGGCAATATGCCGCTCGAGATTGGCCATGCCTTTGAGCAGCGCAGCGACGTTCTCGGTCGGCAGATCAGGCACCTCGACTCCGCCGTGATATTTGAGCGCCCGTACGGTGGCAACGATCACCGCCGCCGCAGGTCTGAGCCCCGCTTTGCGACATTTGATATCGACGAATTTCTCGGCACCCAGATCGGCACCGAAACCCGCCTCGGTCACCACGTAGTCACCGAGCTTGAGCGCCGTACGCGTCGCGATCACCGAATTGCAACCGTGTGCGATGTTGGCAAAAGGGCCGCCGTGGATGATCGCCGGATTGTTCTCGAGCGTCTGCACGAGGTTCGGCGAGAGCGCATCTTTGAGGAGCACGGTCATGGCGCCGTGCGCCTTGAGATCGCGAGCCAGAATCGGTTTCTGTTCGCGGGTGTAACCCACCACGATCTTGCCGAGCCGCTCCTTCAAATCATTGATGCTGGTCGCCAGACAAAAAATCGCCATCACTTCCGAGGCGACCACGATGTCGAACCCGTCTTGTCGCGGAAAGCCGTTGGGCGAACCGCCCAAACCAATGGTGATGTCTCGGAGCGAACGATCGTTGACGTCGACCACACGACGCCAGCTGATACGCCGGACATCGAAGCCGAGTTCGTTGCCGTGGTAAATGTGGTTGTCGATCATCGCCGCCAGCAAATTGTTGGCGAGCGCGATCGCCGCAAAGTCACCGGTGAAGTGGAGGTTGATGTCCTCCATCGGGACCACTTGCGCATGGCCACCGCCCGCGGCGCCGCCCTTCATGCCGAATACCGGACCCAGGGCCGGTTCGCGCAAGCAAACGATGGCACGCTTGCCGATCCGATTGAGCGCATCGCCCAAGCCCACGGTAGTCGTGGTCTTGCCCTCACCCGCCGGGGTCGGCGAGATCGCCGTCACCAGCACGAGCTTGCCATCGGGCCGATCGGCGAGCGAATCAATGTACGAAAGCGACAGCTTGGCCTTGTGACGGCCGTAGGTGTTCAGCGCCTCATCCGAAATTCCGAGGCGATCCTGCGCGAGTGCCGCAATCGGCCGCAATTTGGCCGCTTGCGCGATTTCTATGTTGCTTTTCAAAGCGCCATCCCCCGATCGTTCGCCGCCGATTTTGGGCGCCCGTCGGGGTAATTACCCGCCAGAAAGCGACATCCGTTAGAGCGTACGCGACCGCGGCAAGCAGGCAACGGACGCAAGATTGAAGTGGGCCGCCGCTCTACAGACGACCTGCGGCCTCGTCTTCGCGAATCATGCGCATGATCGACAACGCGAGCAGCACGCCAATACCGAGCAGCGGCAAGCTCACTACCACAGTCGCCGACTGCACCACTTTGATGCCGCCGTCGGTGAACAGCAGCGCCGCGGGCGGAATGCCAATCGCAATCGCCCAGAAAAGTCGGTTGAAACGCGCGGGGTCTTGCCCCACCCGAATGTCGCGACTCGCCACCGAAGCGAGCGTGTAGGACGCCGAGTCATAGGTGGTTGCCATGAGGATGACCGCCACCACGAGAAACGCCAGCATGGTGATGCTCGGGAACGGCAACGTCGCAAGCACTTCAGCGAGCGCGTAAGGCCCCGATTGTTCGCGCATCATCGTGGTCACGCTCATCACCGAGGAGAGCTCGAGATGCATCGCGTAGTTGCCGAGCACGATGTAGAAAATGCCCGCACCCAAAGTGCCGAACACGATCAGCCCGACGATGAGCTCGCGCAGCGTCCGACCGCGTGAAATACGCGTGGCAAAAATCGCAACGAACGGACCATAGGCCACCCACCAGGCCCAATAGAAAATCGTCCAGCTTTCGACGAAGCCCTTGTGCTCGACAGGGTCGGTCCAGGTCACCATTCTTACGAAGTCCTGCACGATCAAACCCAGCGAGTTGGTTCCCATCTGCAAAATGAACAGCGAGGGCCCCACGGCAATCACATAAACGAGCAAGGTCAGCGTGATCCAGGTATTCGCGTCGGAGAGTCGCTTGAAGCCTTTCTCCAGACCCAACCAACTGCTCGCAGCAAAGATCAGCACGCTGATCAAAATGACGATGAGTTCGAGCGCAAAGTCGTGGGTCACCCCGCTCATCTTGGCGAACATCGCCGCGATCATCGGTGCGGTCAGGCCGAGCGAGGTCGCAATGCCGCCGATGAGATTGACCATGTAGATGAAGTCGATCAGTCGCGCGCGCTTGCTGCCGACGCCACCCGGCAAAAACGGCAGACAACCCGAACTCAAGCGCAGATGCGGCTCGCCGCGCATATAGAACGCATAGGCAATCGCAATGGTCGGTAGACAAAAAATAGCCCAACCCACCGGGCCCCAATGAAATATGCCGTAAGTGGCGGCCCACTCGATTGCCTCGGTGGAGCGCGGCGCGGCACCGAGCGGTGGCGCATCGATGTAGTAGGCCCACTCGACCACGGCCCAATAAATGAGCGAAGCACCGACGCCCGCGCAGAAAATCATGCCGATCCAACTCAGAGTGCTGTAGTCGCGCGGACAATCCGGACCGCCGAAGCGAATGCGCCCATGACGACTGAAAGCCAGATAGCCGAGAAACACCATCAAAGCGATCACGTACCACTGATACAAAAAACCGAAGTTTCGCGTCACCGAGTCGTAGAGCCCATTGATATAGGCGCCTGCCCGGTCCGGTGCAGCGAATACCAGCGAGCACACGCCAAGCAGCGTCAGCGCAGTGATCGCAAACACCGGCCAATCGACTGGGGGCTCGCGGCGATCAGTCTCGTTGGCCACAGTGCAATCTCCCCGGCCGCGGCAGCGCAGCATGTTTAGATTCGATGTCGCGCAATCGCTCTTGCACGGCAGCGCTTGGTACCGAGGATCGACGCGTCTCGAGCGAGACGTGGATCAAAAATTGTTCGCCGTTCGCAAGCAAACGACCCGCCGCTGCGGCGCTGTCTTGCGCAAAAAGCTGATGGAAGAGATGAAGTTTTTTGCCATTGCCCGCGAGCAACTGCGTCACCACCTGCACGCGCTCACCTGCATGCACCTCGGCGATATGCTGCAGATGCGATTCGGCAGTGAAATAGCTGCTGCCCGCGGCAATGTAGGCGGCATCGCAACCGATGAGCTCCATGAAGCGATCGGCAGCGCTGCTGAAGAGATCGAGGTACTTGGCCTCGTTCATGTGACCGTTATAGTCGGTCCAGTCGATGGGCACTGTGCGCGACACCGTCAGCACGGGCTGCGACCAATCGGGCGGCGACACGTCGCGTCGCAGCCGCTCGTCGTGCTCGCGCAAGGTTCGCCCCGAGGCCCAGTTGCGACCTTTCAGCGCGCGCATCATCGACACGAGGTTGTCGTCGCGAATCCGCTCAAGCTCGCGGATGCTGCGCATGCCCGACTGCGCGTCCGACTGGTCAGAGATTTTTTTGACCAGCGCGTCGTCGAGATCGGGCACATCCATGAGCTTGGTCCAAGGCCACTTCAGACAGGGCCCGAACTGTGCCAAAAAATGCGCCATGCCGGCCTCGCCACCCGCAATGCGATAAGTCTCGAAAAGACCCATCTGCGCCCAACGGATGCCGAATCCGAAGCGAATGACATCATCAATTTCCTGCGTGGTCGCAATGTCATCTTTGACCAGCCACAGGGCTTCACGCCAAACGGCTTCGAGAAAGCGATCGGCCACGTGGGCGTCGATTTCGCGCCGCAAACGCAGCGGCATCATGCCGATCGAGCGCAAGGTCTCGAGCGCATGGATAATTGATTCTTCGCTGACGCTCGCGTGCGGCACCACTTCGACCACCGGTAGCAGATAGACCGGATTAAAGGGATGTACGACAAGCACACTCTCGGGCCGAGGCACACCCGCGCCGAGTTCGGAGGGCTTGAAACCGGAGGTCGACGAACCGATCAA
>JBJTAV010000155.1:0-6020 GCA_046091005.1 Gammaproteobacteria bacterium
GGGGCGCAGGTCGCGATCAGACGGGAGATCGATGCGCACGCTGCCGAGCCGCGTCTGCGCATCGATCACGGCGCCGATCAGGCGCACCTTGCCGATGAACGGACGATCGACGCCGGTCACGCTCACCTTGGCGGCCTGACCCACGCTCACTCGCGGCAAATCACGCTCGGCAATATTGCCGCGCATCTCGATGCCGCCTGCACGACCGATCCGGAACAGCGGCGCACCGCCGGGTCCTGCCAACTGCCCGACCTCGGCCGCTCGCGTGAGCACGATGCCATCGAAGGGCGCGCGGATCTCGGTACGGCGCAGCCTGGCCTGCGCCTCGGTGAGCTGCGATGACACCACTTTGACGCGTGCCTCGGCCGCGATGGCCGCCGCCTGACGACGTTCGATTTCCTGGGCCGACAGCGCGCCGATATTGGCCACAGCTTGGGCGCGTCGAAAGTCTGCTTCGGCAACGGCTGCGTTGGCTTTTGATTCTTGCAGCGAAGCCTCGAGGCTCGACACCTGCGGCGCAACGAGCGAGGTGTCGAGCTTGGCAAGCACGGCGCCCGCTTTCACGCGATCGCCCACCTCGGCAAATAGCGCGGCCACACGCGCGCTCTCGCCCTCGGCGCTGAGGGCCGCCTCGTCACGGGCGGCAATGGCCCCCGAGAACGTGACCACATCAGCAAGCTCCACAGGATCGACGGTGACAACGGACACCAGCGGCGGCGGACTCGCCTCGCCCTTGCCGGCCCCCGAAAACATGAAGGTGCGCAGCAAACCAAAAATGGCGAGCAGTGCGATGCCACCGACGGTCCAGAGGATGCTGCGGGGAACTTGAGCCAGAGAAAATCGGGACATCGATGACTTCCGAAAAATGACTTCCAAAAAGGGAACCGCCGCGTAGGGCACGCGACGGATCATCCAAGGTGTTATATTTAACTACAACAGTATAACAGAGTCACTCACGAGGCTGCGGCGTCGGTGCGGTTTCGCCCGCGACGCGGCGAATGCCGCGCATCAAGGTGTTCGGCAGGAAGGCGTTGTCCCACTCCTTTCCCGCCGCCCGCGGCGGGTTGTTACCGACCCGCAGCACCACCATTTTTTCGGAGGGGATGACATAGACGACCTGGTTGGCGTTGCCGTCGAACAGAAAGAGATCTTCAGCGAGGTAGGGTTCGGAGTGCAGCACGCGCCGGGCCTCCGGTTCGCGCGCGGGATTCGCGAACCCACGCCGCGCCGTGTAACGCCCGGCCACGTAAACACCGAGGCCGTAATAGGGGTTATGCACCGTGCCGCGGCGCATTTCATTGACGTAGCCCTCGGGCAACAGACGCTTGCCCTGCCAACGACCGTCCTGCATCACGAGGATGCCGAGCCGCAGCCAGGCCTCGGGCGGCAGCATCAGGCAGCAGCCGGCGTGCGCCACTCCACCGGGGCGATTGACCCAAATCTCGCCACTCGGCGAGCCGATTTTTTTTAGGACCTCGCGCGAGAGAAACTCGCCGTAACGCACTCCGGTCGCTCGTTCGATGAGCACCGCCACGAGTTCGGAGGTCGCGTTGTTGTATTCATAGATCGTGCCTGGCTCATCGACGACCGGGTAATCGTGGATGATGATCTCGTCGTGCCGCGGATGCAGGTAGGCCCGATTTAGCATGTCTTCCTGGGTGGTCGCCGGAGCCTGCGGCAGAAAGCCGGAGCGCATGTCGAGCAGATGCCGAACCAAAATCTTCGAGCGACGAGGGTCGCCCTGCCATTCGGTGACGAAGTCGGCGACCGGCTGATCGAGCGAGCGAATCTTGCCAAGCGCAATCGCCCGACCCACGGCGACGGCGGTCATGGGTTTGGCGAGCGAACGGGACGCCAAAGTATCGCCCGGCTTCATATCTTTGAAGTAATCGGCAGTCTCGATGCGACCATTGCGCCAGACCATGAAAGCACTGGAGTTGTTGTTGCGCGCATAGTCGCGGGCCTGCTCGAGCGCAGGCGCCTCGATGCTGCCCTGCCCCGCGGTCACCGCGGGCAACGGCCGGCTGCGCGGGTCACCCTCGACCTTTTCGAGAGGGTCGTAGGTCTCGAGTCCGAGTCCGTAGCGCATCCCGGCGACCAACTTTTCGAAGCGCTGCTGATAAAGCGTCTCGTCCTCGGCGGTGAAGGTACGTGGCGCGGCCGCGTAGGCCAACGCGCCGACCGCAGCAACAGCGAGCGAAACCAGGGAAAGGACGCCGGTTCTTTGCAGATGGATGTGCTTCATGCTGCCCAGCCTAGCGAGGGCTGGGCGGCTACGCAAACCAGCAAGATGACGCACACACACCGGCCGGATCGGTAATGCTTATTGCGGCTGCCAACGCAGCGCGAGACCCACACTCGTGAATCGGGCGAAAGCATAGACCTCGTCGTTGTCGGCGCCGCCATCGAGAAAGCGTGCGGTCGCGCCCAGCGACCAGCCCGGCGCAAGCTCGCGCGACAGCCGAATACCCGCATCGACGGCATATCCCGGACCGCCCGCAAGTGCATCGATATCAGCTTCTAACATCCACTTATCGCTCAACGGACGCGCGACCGCGGCATGCAGCAAGGGCACGAAGCCGGTGTTGTCTTTTTCGGCGCTGAGCGCGCCTTGTCGCAAACGGATGCTGGCGTCCCGAATCTTTGCCGTAACGCCCACTTTGACCACGAGATCTTCGCGATCGACCCAGCGCCAGCGCCACGTCGCGCGCCATGAGTTGAACTGATAGCGCGCAGCGATCGGACCCGCTGCAAAACTGGCGCCCTGGAAGCGAATGGCTTTATCGCTGCGCCCATCTTCGGACAAAGCCAGCGGAGCCAGCAACACGCGCCATTCGGAGCGCTCGCCTGCGGCCCATGAAGCCTGCAATCGGGGCGCAAAATAAGGACCGCTGCCGGTAAGCGACTGCAAAGAAAAACGCGTTCCCTGCGCGGTGTTCGGTACCTGTACCTGATTTTTGTTCTGTGACGCCGCGAGCAACTCGAGGTCGAGCAGCAGCGGCGATGCCGCCTCTGCGGATCTGACCCACGCGATCGCCAAAAGCAGCGGCAAGCCGCAGATGAAAAGCGTGTTTTTTCCAATGGTCATCGGCATCTCCTTTGCCTGACGTTCGAACGCCACACTCAACCCGTGTTTTGCAAACCCTGCGCAATACCGTTGACGCTCGCGAGCAAGGCCTCGAGCAGTTCACGATCGGTGCGTCCGCCTGCACGCCAGCGACGCAGCAAATCGACCTGCATGAGGTTCATGGGATCGACATAGGGGTTTCGGAGTGCCAGCGCGCGCTGTTGGGTGCGTTCGCCGTCCAGAAGTTCGTGTTGCTCTTTGACGAGCAGCAGTAGTTCACGGGTCAGTACGTACTCGCGACGAACTTCGGCAAAGAAATCTGGCCCCTGTCGGTCGACTCGCAGCGCATCGTAATAAGCGGCGATATCGAGATCTGTGCGTGCCAGCATCACCTCGATGTCGTCGACGAGTGTCCGCAGAAACGGCCACTCGCGTAGCGCTCGGCGCAAGGCCGGTAGACCGTGAGCATCGATGGCCGCCTGCAAACCCGCTCCCGCGCCGAACCACCCGGGCAGCATCATGCGATTCTGTGTCCAGGCAAATACCCAAGGCACTGCGCGCAGACCAACGAAACCCTCGAGACCCTCGCGGACCACGGGACGGCCGCCGATCTGCATACGTTCGATGACATCGATGGGCGTGACCCGCTGGAACCAGCCCTGAAAAGCGGGTGAATCTTTGACGAAGCCGCGATAGCGCTCCGCGCTGACCTCGGCGAGGCGTGCTGCGATTGCGAGCATCTCGGCGTCGGGCTCGGCGACGCGACCCACGCGCACTGCCCCGCAAGCGAGTGACAAGGCACCGAAGGCGCGCTCTAAGGTTCGCAGCGCAATGGGGCCGAGACCGTAATGCTGGTTGATGCCCTCGCCCTGCTCGGTGAGTCGTAGCCAACCATTGATGATCGAAGGCGGCGTAGCCGTGACGATGGCATCGATGCGGCCACCACCGCGCGGGATGCTGCCGCCGCGCGCATGCACGAGCTGATGATCTTCACCCGCGGCGGCGATCGCCGCCGCGATCGCACCGTGCGCCCGATACACCGCGTAGCGCGATGCCGCGATACCTTCGCGTTTGTTGCTCTCGGAGTAGCCGACGAGCGCAATCTGCCGTCGGCCTCGCGCATCGAGATGTGCGCGATACAGCGGATCGGCAAGCAGCTCGGCCACGATGTCACCGCTACGGGCCAAGGCCTGCGGCGAGACAAACATCGGCGCGATGTCGATGGCTACCTCGTTGCTGCGCTTGTCGAAAGCGTCGGCCCAGCGCGCGAGCAGCAAGGCGGCGAGCACATCGTCGGCGCCCTCGGTACCGTTGACGACATAACTGCCGATCGCCTCGGGGCCGTAACGACGACGGCACTGCAGCATAGCCTCGAAGACCGCGAGCGTTCGCTTGCCCATGGCATCGAGTTCGACTCGCGGACCGATGTCGCGAGCAATGAGATCACTCAGCTGCGCGTGCCGCTCCGCGGTGCTCATCGACAGCCAATCCGGCTGCACTAGCGCCTGCGCGAGCACGGCATGGTGAATGCCACTGTGCTGCCGAACTTCGAGCGTTGCGAGATGAAAACCGAAAGTGGCGATCCGGCGCTGCAGCCGACGCAGCGGAAAAAGTCCGGCGTGCCGACCACGATGCGTGGCGAGACTCTCGGCAACCAAATCGATATCGCGCTGAAATTGGGCAGGACTCTCGTAACCCGCCGGTCGCGCTTCGTAGGTCGCGCGCAGACGTTCGGCCACCTGCCCGAGAAACACGCGATAAGGCATGCGATCGTGACGCGCGGGCGCCGCGGATCGCGCACCCGGAAAGCGCACTGCATATTCATCGCTACGCTGCTGCAGTGCAGCGCTCACACCGCTGCGGCTGCCGCTCTGCGACATCAGCTGCGCGAGCTCTTGCACCTCGAGAAAGTAGGCGTTGACGATGGTCTGCTGTTGTCGCGTCAAGGTATCGCGCAGGCTTTTGGCGTGCACGTCGGGGTTACCGTCCATGTCGCCGCCCACCCAACTGCCGAAGCGAATGATGGTCGGCAACTCGAGTTGATCGGGATCAACCCCATAGTGCTTGCCGATCGCCTCGGCGATTTCTTCGTAGAAATTGGGGACGATCCGGTAAAGCACCTCGGCCAAAAAAAACAGTACATGTTCACGCTCATCGGCGACGGTGAGTCGCTGTCGCGGATGATCTTCGGTCTGCCAGAGCGTGGTGAGTTCGACCCGAATACGACCCATCGAGGCGCGCTGCTCGGCCGGCGCCAGAGTCGGGTTCAATCGATCGTAAAGCAATTGCGCGAGTCGCAATTGCTTGCGCAGGATCGTACGCCGCGTCGACTCGGTCGGATGCGCCATGAAAACCGGGGCGATGTGCAAAGAGCGCAGCAGTGACAGCAATTCTTCGAGACTGAGCCCCTGCCCCTTGAGCCTTGCAATGGCATCGCTGACACCACCCGGCTGTGGGCGCGCGGCATCGTCTTGAAAGTAGGCACGCCGCCGGCGGATGCGATGCACTTGTTCGGCGAGATTGACCGCCTGAAACCAAGTCGAAAACGCACGCTCGAGATCGCGAGCGAGCGCAGGTTCACGCCCGGCCACACGCTGCTCGAGTTCGGTCGCTGCGCTTGTATCGCCATTGCGTCGTGCAATCGACAGACGTCGATCGCCTTCGACGACTTGAAAGAGTTCGTCGCCGCCTTGATCGCGAAGTACCTCGCCCACCAACGCCCCGAGCATATGCACGTCATCGCGCAACGCTGCATGCTTGGTCGGAAACTCGATCTCGGTGCGATTCACAAAACGAAGTTTACACCGCCAAAAGAAAAGGGCCGGAGAGATCGCTCCCTCCGGCCCTGGTCATGTCGCAATCGCGATTAGCGGAACGAGTAGGTGAAATCGACACCCCAAGTCTTGCCCGGCGCGTCGTGGATGAACGAACCACCGAACTCCGGCGCCGGGAT
>JBJTAV010000156.1:0-7968 GCA_046091005.1 Gammaproteobacteria bacterium
GATAAAGTTGGTTGAGGTCGTGGCGAAGTACTGCTGCTGCAACGACGGCGCACGGAAGCCCGTCGAGTACGACGATCGTACCGCCACCGTGTCGCTGAAGTCGTAACGTGCCGCAACCTTGCCCGACACGTTGCTGCCGAAGTCCGAGTAATCCTCGGCACGGAACGCAATCGAGCCAAGCAGTTTGTCGGTGATATTCGCTTCCAGGTCGATGTAGGCACCGACCGCTTCACGGCTCTCATCAACCACGTTTGCCGGTCGGAAGCCCGGGAACACCTGAGAACCCGATGGTGCAGGGCAACCGCCCGCCGCAATGTCGGCCGCGGTCGGCGCCGTGCAACCCGGCGTGCCCAGCGGAATGCGAACGCCACCATTGCGGTAGGAATCCGGCTCACCCGCCGTGATGCTGTACGCCTCTTGTCGAGCTTCGATCCCCACCGCGAGGTTGAGCGGCGATGCAAGGTCGGCGACCTCGAGCGTACGCACACCCGACACGTTGACCACGATTTGCTCGTGATCGTACCCACCGGCATCGAACGAGGTCTTGCTCGCTGCACCGAGCGACCGGTTCAGCGTGTCGACGAGAGTGAACATCATCTCGGTGTAACCATAGACCCCCGAGGCGTCCATGTCCCACTCACCCAACTCCCAACGCGAACCGAAACCGAGCGAGTAGTCGGTGACATCCGGCTCAATCTTCGGCAAGAAGCCATTGGGGTGAATCGACAGCACGTTACGTCCCGACGGATCATCCGCGAGACGCTGGAAGCCCGCCGAGAGCGCCGAACGATCTTGGTAGCTCGCCCAGCCATAAAGGCTGCTTGATTCGCTCAGATCAACGCCCGCATTCGCGAAGAGCGTCGTCTGCTTCAACTCTGGCTCGCCGTACCACTGACTAAAGCGGTTGAACGTCTGTTCACGCGGATCAAACGCGCCACTGACGAGCGGATACTGACGCCGCATATCGTAGCCACCACGCTCGGTACGCTCCTGATCTTTGTACTCGGCCGAGATCGTCAGGAATCCTGAATCGCCGAGCGCGAAGCCCTTCCAACCGCTGAGGGTGAGGGTTTCGCCGTCGCTGACGCTACGCTTCAGCACGCTCGGCGCAGACCATGTCGCACCGGCCGGCGCTGCGCCCGTCAAGTTTGAGTATTGCGAATCGCGCTGACCGTAGCTGAGAGTGACCTCGCCACCATCGCGATCTTCGCGCATGCGCAAGTTGATGACACCCGCGATCGCATCTGAGCCGTACTGTGCCGACGCGCCGTCACGAAGGACTTCGATCGCGCGCACCGCGGCATTCGGAATCGTGTTGAGGTCGACCGCCGCCGAGCCGCGGCCCACGGTGCCGTTCACGTTGACGAGCGCAGCCGTGTGGCGACGCTTGCCATTCACGAGCACGAGCGTCTGGTCGGGCGCGAGTCCGCGCAGCGTTGCAGGACGCACAGTGTCTGTGCCGTCCGTCAAACCCGGACGCGGGAAGTTGAAGGACGGCAGCGCAACCGACAACGCTTGGTTGAGTTCGGCGACACCGATGTTGGTGAGGGCATCGGTCGAAACGATGTCGACCGGCACCGCCGTGTCGAGCGCCGAACGATTCGCCACACGCGTGCCGGTAACGACTACTTGTTCGAGTTCGTCGGCACCGCCTTGCGGGGCATTCTGAGCAAACGCGGCCTGCGAGATCGCAGCGGCCACAAACACTGCAACGATTTTGTTGCGCATGGACAACTCCTAAAGGGAGGACGGGTG
Source organism: Gammaproteobacteria bacterium (assembly GCA_046091005.1). Classification (GTDB taxonomy): domain Bacteria; phylum Pseudomonadota; class Gammaproteobacteria; order Steroidobacterales; family Steroidobacteraceae; genus UBA964. The sequence goes on from JBJTAV010000156.1 coordinate 1,756, forward strand.
GAGACCTAACTGATCAAGTAGACCGCAAAATCACGGATGACTCAACGTTTTATCGTGTTGCATTCTCGCAACAACCAAGACCACTCACTCCAAAATCCTCCCGCATCGGACACATCTGGACTTTATTTGTTTGATCAGTTCATCATGTGAGTCGGATATCACATAAATATCCGGTCACATTATTTTGAGGGGGGGGTCGAGGATGTCGGCGCTGGCCTTAAGCGAAGACTCACTACGCGTAGAGAGCCCCGGGAAGCTTGGGTCCTCCGGCGAAGCGCTGATCCTGCTCGTCGACTCGGATCCGTCGTCGGCCGAGTTCATGGCTCGGGCCTTGACGCAGTCTGAGAAGAAAATCGTCATCTCAGACCGAATCACGGGCGCCGGCGGCGCGGCGATGCAACTCCGCTCTCATCCCGAGATCGGCGTCGTGGTCATCGATCCTCAAACGGTTCCGGGTCGAGACAATCTGGCGGAGCTTCGCGAAGCGGGTCTTGCCGAGGACGTACAGGTCATTTTAGTGGCCGAGCCGGTGATCCTCGGCCGATATGCACAGTCGGCCCGAGGCGAAATTGCCGACTTCCTTCCGAAGCCCGTGGCCCGTCGAACGCTGCTTCGGGCAGTGCTCGAGGCTCAAAAGCGGCATCTTTCTGATCGAGATTCGCGGCCTAAAGGAGATTCGCGGCCTAAAGAATGTTGAGCAAAGCCACGAGTCCCACATCGAACGGCTCATCGAACGATCCAGCGTCAACCCCGCTCGTCGCCCGCCGAGCCGAGATCCCTCGGGCGAGCTCAAACTCCTTCAACTAGTGGAGGACATTGATGAGTGCCGAACGGGCGCCCTGACGGGCATCCTCGAGCCCGACGCCTCCTGGAGCATGCTCTCCGAGCTACTGCGCGCCCGACTTTCTCGGCGCCGAGTGTCCGTTACCAGCCTCTGCCTCGCCTCCAAAAGCCCGGCCACCACCGCCCTGCGCCGAATCGAGCGGTTGCTCGAAGCCGGCCTCGTTTCTTGTACCCAAGACCCCAAAGATCGACGCCGGAAATACATTGAACTCACCGACGAAGGCTTCACCCATCCTATCGCGGCACTGCGGGCGGTCTCTAAGCGGGTTCGTGGCGAATAACCCACAGTGCGCAACTTCTGTGCGCGCACCCTTGGCTTTTTTATTGCGGGATGGGGTTAGAATGATGTCCGAACTAAACAACGGCCCGTCGGACCATGAGGTTCGCTGCGGGTCAATATAGAGGGGCCTGTCAATGAAGAGATTCCCAATCGTTGGTCTCGCCGTCTCGCTGACGTTGCTCACCGGTACTGCCGTTGCGCAAGACAGCGAAGGTCTTGAAGAGATCGTCGTTACCGCCACCAAGCGCGAACAAACTTTGCAGGATGTTCCGGTCGCGGTGTCGGTCACAACCGTTGAGACCATCAACAAAGCGTCGATCCAGGATGTGAGCGACCTCGCGTCGATCATCCCCTCCCTGCGCGTTACGACGCTGCAAACTTCGACCAACACCAACTTCATCATCCGCGGTTTCGGTAACGGCGCGAACAACCCCGGCATCGAACCCTCGGTCGGTGTATTCATCGACGGTGTCTACCGTTCGCGTTCAGCCGGTGCCATCGGTGATCTCATTGATGTGTCGCGCGTCGAAGTGCTGCGCGGCCCGCAAAGCACGTTGTTCGGTCAGAACGCGTCGGCGGGCGTCATCAGCGTCATCACGCAGAAGCCGCAGTTTGAGTCGGCCGATAATCCTCGCGGAGGAAGCGGCCTGATTGAAGCAACTATTGGCAACTACAACCAGCGCATCATCAAAGGCAAGTTGACCGGCCCCATCAGCGAGACGGTCGCATACAGCCTCACGGGTGTATTGAACCAGCGTGATGGTTACTTCCTTAACCAACGCGATAGCACCGACTTCAACAATCGCGATCGTTGGGATCTGCGTGGTCAACTTCTTTGGAAGGCGAGCGACTCCATCGAAGTTCGCTTTATTGCAGACGCCAGTGAAATCGACGAAGTCTGCTGTGGTGTCGCGAATTTGGTTAACGGCCCCACGGGTCAGCTAGCTTCGATCGCCGCGGGCCTGCCCCAAAACAGAGTGTTCTATCCGGGTACTGCCGGCGCTGGAAAACCCTTTGATCGCGCGGCATACTTAAATAAAAAACCCGTCAATGTCGTTGAGAACAGCGGTATCTCGATGACCGTCGATTGGGAAGTGAACGACTCAATCGATTTCACGTCCATCACGGCGATGCGCGGTCAAAAAACCGACTTCGACTACGACTTCGACTTCACCGGCGCGTTGCTGGGGACGGTCAACCGCAATATCGGTGACATCGATACCTTCACCCAAGAGTTCCGAGTGTCCTTCGATAATGGCGGCAGGCTTCGCGGTCTTCTCGGCGCTTATCTGATGCAGGAAGATTTGGAGTACTCCAACGAAATCCGCATCGGTGATCACTTCCGTTCGTACGCGTCGCTGCTGGCGTCAGCGACGACGGGTCCGACTCCGCTCTTTCTCGCCGGCGTCGAGCAACAGCTCGCACCCTTCGGTCCGACCCTTGCCGGATCGATCTCGCCGCTGTGCACGGGCTGTACTTTCGGCCCGGGTTCGCTCTTCCGTAGCGGTACGGGAAATCTCATCAGCACGACTCAAGACACCGAGGCAAATACGTTCTTCGGTCAACTTGATTTCGATCTGACCGATCGCCTCACCGCAACTGTCGGTCTCGCGCACACGAGCACCGACAAGGTCATCGACTTCAAGCAGTCAACAAATGAACTGTTCTCTTCGATCAACCTCGTGGCACTCGGGTTCGCCAGCATTCAGGGAAATCTCTTGACCAATCCGCTGCTTGCCCCGCTACGCACTGCAGGGCTGCTGACGCCCGCCGTCGCGGCCTCGATCGCTGATCGGGCGAGCGTCGCCGACGGCACCCGCATCCCGTGTGTGGCCACGGGTTTGCCTGGCGTAGGGTCAATTTGCAACACCTTGCTGGGCTTCTACGCTTTGCAGTTCTTGCACCCGATCGTTCCCTACTCTGACCGCTCGGAAGATAGCGAGGAGACCTACACGGTCCGTCTCGCGTACGAAGCGAGCGATGCCGTGTCGGTCTACGGTGGTGTGTCGACGGGTTACAAGGCGACGTCGTGGAACCTCTCACGTGACAGCAAAGATCCGTTCGCGGGCACGGCGGGTCTCTCGCCTCTCGGCGGGGCCGCCAATCCGTGGTACCCGCGCTTCGGTTCGCGCAAAGCGCTCCCTGAGAAATCGACGGTGGTCGAGCTCGGCTTGAAGGCTCGTTGGGACAGCTTCGCGGTCAACCTCGCCGTATTCGATCAGAACATCAAGGATTTCCAGACGAACTTGTTCACGGGAACGGGTTTCAACCTCGCCAATGCGGGCAAGCAGTCCACCAAGGGCGTCGAAATCGAAACCCAGTGGAAACTCAACAGCGCATGGCAGATCGATTTCGCAGGCACGTTCCTCGATCCGAAGTACGACTCGTTCAAAGGTGCCGAAGGTCCGAGTGGCCCGGTTGATCTGTCGGGCTTGAAGCCGGCAGGCATTCACGAGCAAAGCATGTCCCTCGGCGTGAACTACCTGTGGTCCTTGGGTAGCGTCGACGGCTTTGTCCGCACCGATTATCTCTACGAGAGCGGCACCCAGATCGCAGAGAATGTTGCGGCCTCCGTCGCGTCTCGTGAGGTCAACACCCTCAACGCTAGCATCGGCTTCAAGGCAGCCGGATTCGATGTGCTCGTGTGGGGCCGTAACCTCAACGACGATGAGTATCTGCTCAGCGCCTTCCCGGCGGTCGCTCAGGCGGGCAGCTTCTCGGGCTACCCGAACCAACCGCGTACGTACGGCGTGACGCTGCGCAAAGAGTTCTGATCGAGTCCGTTTCCGTCTGGAACGGAACGAAGGGCGGTCGTGGAAACGCGGCCGCCCTTTTTCTTTCGCCTCGCTGCTCGCGAGTTCGTTGTTTACTCGCCACAGAGGAATCTTCGAGCCTGAGCCAAAGGAAAGTGGGCATACCCATTGCCAAACGCTTCGTGCTAAATTTCGACGTTGTCTAGCGTCACCGCGTTTTGTTGGTGTTGCGAAAACACGAATCAGCAGTCGTAGTCCTAAGAAGGCTACATTTTTTGGGGAGGAATTCATCGTGATGACTATTCGGACCGCTGTTAAGCGATCGATTTGGAATCCCGCGATTGCGGTGGGCATTGGGTTCGCTTTGTTCTCCGCTGGGGCGAGCGCTCAAGACGCCGCGCAAAATCGCGGTGCAGACATTCTCGAAGAAGTCGTCGTCACGGGTTCGCGTATCCGCCGTGATACGCCGGTCGGCAATATTGCCGTGACCGAAATCGACGCCGGGCAAATCGAGGTTCGTGGTTTCGTCAACCCGATCGAAAGTCTCGAGCAGCTGCCGTTCGTCGAAGTCGGGGTCAACAACCGCGGAACCTCCACGCAGTTTGGTGACAACAACGCGTACATCAACCTTTACGGCCTCGGTCAGCAGCGTACGCTGACACTCATCGATGGTCGCCGCATGGTGTCGTCGGTGCAGGGTTCGGTGTTCAACACCGGAAACATCACGGGCTCTCAGGTCGACGTCACGATCATCAACCCCTCGATCATCAAGGCCACCCAGGTGCGCACCGTAGGTGCAGGCGCCGTCTATGGTGCTGACGCTGTCGCCGGTGTGGTGAACTTCATCCTCGATCGTGAATTCAAGGGACTCAAGGTCACGACGCAGTACGGAGTCTCCGACCGCTCAGATGGCGCCTCCACGCGCGCCTCGATTGCCTGGGGCGACGAGCTGTTCGACGGGCGAGCGAATATCGTGCTCGCCGGCGAATACTTTGAGCAGGATCCGGTGTATCTCGGATCCAATCGTCCTTGGTCGCTGGTGTTTTCGCAGCCGAATCCGCTCAGCGCTTCGACGTCGGATGGTATTCCCAACAACATATTCGTCCTCAACCCGATTTCACTGCAGGTTCCGCTCGGTGGCCGATTCGACATGCGGCAGACGAATGCCGGAAGTACTGCGTTCCAATTTTTTCCGGCCTATTGCACCACGGCTGCAGGCAAAACCGGCGGAGGAACTCACGGCGGTACCGCAGCTTGCAGTGCATTCACGACTGCGCGCGGCGTGGCGCCTTATCAGTTTGCGGTCGCGAACCCGACGCTTGCGGGCCTCAACCCTCTGGCGTTCATCGGCACCTTCGGACTGACGTCAGCGTTCCCGGTGGTGAACACGGTAGCGGGATCTCCGGAGGCGCTCGCCGGACTAAATCGAGTGGCCCTGCCCCGCGTGTTTGATGGCGCCGGTAATCCGGTGGCGCTCAACCTTGGCGACTACCTCCCGCCCAACTGGGCATCAGTCGCCTCGACGCTGAACTCAGGTGGCTTCGATACAACCCACCTGAACACCCTGATCGCCGGCCAGGAGCGATACAACTTCAACGCGTTCTTCAAGTTTGAGTTGACGCCCTCGATCACCTACAAGGGCGACGTGTTGTATTCGCGTATCGACAACGTCCAGGCCGCAGACAATTTTCAATCCAATTCACCGGCGGCGTCATTCACTGCAGGTAACGCCGGTATCCCGATCTACTACGAACAAAATCCGTTCGTCACGGCGGGCACCCGCGCGTTCATTAATTCGGTCGTTGCAGGCAACACGACCAATCCGTTCCTGTTGCTCAACGGCCAGCGGGTCTTCTACCTTCAGCGGTCTTTGGCTGACATCACGGGCTCGTTGAAGGGTCAGATCACCAACTTCGAAGGCAACTTGTCGGAGACTTTTGCCACGGGCCACACCCTCGGCGGCGATCTCGAGTTTGCGGGTCGCAATTTGTATTGGGAGGCGACCCTCGGCTACAGCACTAACGAGAGTGAGAACGCGGCGCCGACGGACATCCTCGACATCGAGTTTGCATTGGCGACAGACGTCGTCACGAACCCGGCGACCGGACAGCCGGTCTGCCGTCAGCAGCTGTTGGCTGCTCCAGAAGCGATCAACGTCCGCAATCCGTATCTGACCAATATCAATATTGCGACCGGTATCGTGCCGACCAAGGCCCAGATCGACGCGTGCAAACCGCTCAATCTACTCGGTACCGGGTTTGCGTCTCAAGAAGCGATTAGTTATGTAACGACGAAGAATCAGTCGACGAACAAGGCGGCGCAACGCTACATGTCGCT
>JBJTAV010000157.1:0-2615 GCA_046091005.1 Gammaproteobacteria bacterium
ATGGCCTTCACCGGTTGCTCGGGTACGGTGCGCTTCGATCGTTCGGCAGCCGAGGTGAGCGCACGCATTCTCGATGAGGCTTTGGAGCATCATTTTGCGCTGGCCTATGGTGATCATCGCGATGCGCTGCGCGCGCTGGCCTCACGCTGGAACGTGCCGGTGTTCGAACTCGCATGAGTTGGGCGCTCGATCCCTACGTTCCCAATTGGGGGCGCATGGCTCCAGCGCAAGTCGCTGGCGAGCCTGTGCTGCGAGACAACGTGCTGCAGCTGCCGACCTCGCTTGGCAGTTTGCGACTGTCTCTGCATGAGTTCGGTCTGCGCTTGCGCAGCGGCGGCGATGTTCGTGATCACGGAATTCTTTGTGGTGACCTTGAGCCGCTATCGCTTACGCTGGACCACCTCGGCAGCGGCGACAAGTCCGAATCGAGACTGCGCGCAAGAACGGCAGCGGGTAAAGAGCTCCTCTTGATCGTCGGTCATGCGCCGTTCAGCTTCGCGCTGTACTGCGAGGGTCGTTGCGTGCAGGAGTCCCCGCGCGATGGGCACTTCGTGCGGCGTTTCCGTTTGCCGCCGCTCGCGCGTCATGATGATCGCTGGCTGTTGACGCTGGAGCTCGGTCCGTCGACGCCGGTGTATGGTCTCGGCGAAAAATCGGGCCGCCTTGACAAGCGCGGCCAATTGCTGCGTTCCTACAATCGGGACGCACTCGGTCTCAATGCCGAGTGGAGCTACAAAAACGTTCCCTACGCCTGGAGCCCAGACGGGTGGGGCGCTTTTGTGCACACACCCGCGCCGGTGACGCATGGGGTGGGCTATGGTCCGTGGTCGCAGCGTGCGTACGTGCTCGCCATCGAAGATCCCGAGCTGGATATATTTCTTTTGACCGCTGCAGACGGCGCGGCGCAACTCGCTCAATACACGGCACTTACCGGACGCGCGCCGGTACCTCCCGCCTGGGGTCTGGGTGTCATTCTGTCGAAGGCGTACTACAAGGACGCTGACGAGATCCTGTCGGTGGCGCGCGAGGTGCGCGCACGCGGGCTGCCCTGCGAGGTCATCACCTTCGACGGCCGCGCCTGGCAGGACACCGATACTCGCTTTGCCTTTGAGTGGTGCCCCAAGCGCTATCCCGATCCGCGCCCCACCGTGGAGGCCCTGCGGGCGATGGGGTTGCGGATTTGCGTGTGGGAATACCCGCTGATCTCGGTGAAGAATCCCCTGTTCGCGGAGCTCGCAAGCAAGGGTTGGTTGCTGCGGGACGCACGCACCGGTGAGGCGTATCGCTATGCCTGGGATCCGGAACCCTTCGGCGCCGTGCTCACCCAGTTGCCCGAGTCTGGCCTGCTCGATTTCACTCATGCCGAAGCCTATGCGTGGTGGCGCGATCAGCACCGTGCGCTCTTCGAACTTGGCGTCGACATGATCAAAGCCGACTTCGGTGAGCAGATCGAAGAGCACATGGTGGCGAGTGACGGGTCGCGTGGTGACGCGCTGCACAACATCTACGCGCTGCTCTACAACCGCTGCGTCTACGAGGCAGCTCAAAGATTTTCCCGTGACGGTGCATTTTTGTTCAGTCGGGCGGGTTGGTCGGGCTCGCAGCGCTATCCGTCGCAGTGGGGCGGCGATCCGCAGGCCGACTGGGGCGGTTTGGCAGGCAATCTGCGCAGTGGGCTCTCGTGGGGGCTGACGGGCGCGCCGTTTTATGCGACCGATGTCGGCGGCTTCTACGGCGATCAGCGCGATCCGGTGCTTTACGTGCGCTGGCTGCAGGCGGCCATTTTTTCGGCGCATCTGCGGCTGCACGGCATTGGTCCGCGCGAACCTTGGAGTTACGGCCCCGAGGCTGAGCGGCTGGCGATGCAGGCCTTGGCGTTGCGTGAGCGTCTTCGACCCTATCTGCAGAGCGTCGTCGAAGAATCGAGTCGCAACGGTCTGCCGGTGCAGCGCCCCATGGTACTGGCCTGCCCCGAGGATCGCTCAGCCTGGGCCTTCGAGGATCAGTTTTTCTTTGGCGAGCGGCTGCTGGTCGCCCCCTGCCTCGAGCCCTCGGGCCAAGTCACGGTCTATTTGCCGGCGGGCGAGTGGGTCTGGCTCGATAACGGCCAGCGAATCGAGGGTGGGCGCAGTCATACGCTCACCCTGCCGCTCGACCGGATCGCCGCGTTCACGCGTTCGGGTAACGGTATCCCGGGTTTCTGAGGCCGCTGGCTGTTGCGCCGGCGCGTCAGTCTTTTAAGGTTGTATATAAGAGTTGTAAGACATATTTAGGTTTGTTAGCGTCATCTCACTGACCGAATAAAAGGGGACCGAAAGATGTCGATGAGCAAGAAAATCGTCGCAAGTGCCGTGGCTGCCGCCTGTGTCGCCATGGTCCCGCAGGCCGTCGTCGCACAAGACTCGGGCGAGGGCCGCCTCGATGAAATCGTCGTGACCGCGCAGAAGCGCGAACAGCGATTGCAGGATGTGCCTATTGCCGTTTCCGTGGTCAGCGGCGCACTCGCCGAGGCCTCGGGCAGCTTCAATATCGAAGCGCTGAAGACGCTCGTGCCCTCGCTGAACATCCGCAAGACCAATACCTCGCTCAACCAGTCCTTGTTCTTGCGCGGCGTG
>JBJTAV010000158.1:0-14855 GCA_046091005.1 Gammaproteobacteria bacterium
GACGCTCGCGTGCGGCACCACTTCGACCACCGGTAGCAGATAGACCGGATTAAAGGGATGTACGACAAGCACACTCTCGGGCCGAGGCACACCCGCGCCGAGTTCGGAGGGCTTGAAACCGGAGGTCGACGAACCGATCAACGCGCCCGGCGGCATCGCTGCCTGAATCTGCGTCATCACCCGATGCTTGAGCTCGAGTCGCTCGGGAACCGATTCCTGTATCCACTCGGCATCGGCCACAGCCTCTGCCACCGTAGGACAGAACCGAACCTGGCCGGGAGCAGGCATCGCGACGTCATAAAGACTCGGCAGCGAACGGCGCGCATTGGCGAGCACCTCGGCGAGCTTGCGCTCGGCCTCGGGGTCAGGATCGAAAACATTGACGTCCCAACCGTTCAACAAGAAACGCGCGAGCCAACCACCGCCGATGACGCCGCCACCAATCAGCGCAGCGCGGCGAGTCACTGCGGTCTGCTGCGTCATGCGTGAGCCACCGGTGCGCGTTTGACGAGCCCGAGTTTGCGGCGAGCCTCTTCGGGCGTCAGCACTCGCGCGCCCATGCGTTCGATGATGCCGACGGCACGCTCCACCAATTGTTCGTTGCGCGCGAGCACGCCTTTGTCTAGCCAAAGATTATCTTCGAGACCGACTCGGACATTGCCGCCCGCAAGCACCGCCGCGGCCACATAGGGCATTTGGTCGCGACCGAGACTGAAAGCTGACCACGTCCAGTCGGCAGGCACATTGTTGACCATGGCCATCAGCGTGTTGAGATCGTTGGGGGCGCCCCAAGGCACACCCATGCAAAGCTGCACCAACGCCGGACTTTTGAGCACACCCTCTTCGACCAAACGCTTGGCAAACCACAGGTGGCCGGTATCGAAAGCTTCGATCTCAGGGCGCACGCCGAGCGCGGTCATCATGCCGCCCATTGCGCGCAGCATGCCTGGCGTGTTGGTCATCACGTAGTCGGCTTCGGCAAAATTCATGGTGCCGCAATCGAGCGTACAGATCTCGGGCAAACAGTCGGCGATGGGTCGCATGCGATCTTCTGCGCTGCCCATGTCGGTGCCGACCGGATTGATGGGTAGCGGCGCCTCGGGGGGGCCGAACACCAGATCGCCACCCATGCCCGCAGTGAGGTTGATGACGACATCGGTGTCGGAGTCGCGGATGCTATCGACCACTTCGCGATACAGCGCGGGATCGCGACTCGCCTTGCCGCTGAGGGGATCGCGTACGTGACAGTGCACGATCGCAGCCCCGGCCTTGGCCGAAGCAATGGCACTTGCTGCGATATCGCTCGGCGAGCGCGGCACGTGATGGGAGCGATCCTGCGTGCCACCGGAACCGGTGACGGCGCAGGTGATGAAGACCTCTCGACTGATCTGCAGCGGCATTCGGACTTGCCTGTCGTCGGGCTTATGGTTGTGTGCCACAATCATGCCACAGCTTCGCGAACGGGCGAACCGGCCAATGCCATGAATTTTTCCCTCACCGAAGAACAGCGTCTCATCGTGCAGACCACCAACGAGTTCGTGGTCAACGAACTCTATCCGCACGAAGCAGAGATCGAGACCACCGGTCGACTTCGACCCGAGCTGCGCGACGAGATCAAACACAAGGCGATCGCGGCGGGTCTGTACGCCGCCAACATGCCGGCAGAGGTTGGCGGCGCAGGACTCGATACCCTCACCTGGTTGCTCTATGAAAAAGAGCTCGGTCGCGCCAACTACGCGCTGCACTGGACTTGCGTCGCACGGCCCTCGAACATCTTGCTCGCCTGCGAGGGCGAACAGCGCGAACGCTATTTGCTCCCTGCCATCCGCGGCGAAAAATCCGACTGCCTCGCCATGTCCGAACCCGATGTGGGCTCAGACCTGCGCAGCATGAAAACCCGCGCGCGACGCGACGGTGACGACTTCATCATCAATGGCACCAAACATTTTATCAGCCATGCCGATGAAGCAGGCTTCGTGGTGCTGTTTGCGTCGACGGGCGAAGAAGATACGCCGCGGGGTCCGCGGGCGCTGATCACGGCCTTTCTCATCGATCGGGGTACAGCGGGCTTCAGCATCGAAGACGGTTACCGCAGCGTTTCGCATCGCGGCTACAACAATTGCATTCTGCGCTTCGATGACTGTCGCGTGCACAAATCGCAGATCCTCGGCGAGGTGCATCGCGGCTTCGACATTGCCAATCAATGGTTGGGCGCCACACGTCTGCAGGTCGCAGCCACGTGCTTGGGTCGCGCCGAACGCGCACTGGAGCTCGCCACAAAATGGGCAGCAGAACGCCGACAGTTTGGTCAGGCAATCGGCAAATTTCAGGGCGTGGCCTTCAAACTTGCGGACATGGCGACGGAGCTCAAAGCGGCTGAGCTCATGACCATGGAGGCCGGCTGGAAATTCGATCAGGGCACGGTGACTGATTCCGACATGGCCATGGCGAAGCTCAAGGCCACCGAAATGCTGGCGTTCGTTGCCGACGAAGCGATCCAGATACACGGCGGCATGGGACTGATGGCCGATCTGCCGCTCGAGCGAATCTGGCGCGATGCCCGAGTCGAGCGAATCTGGGAAGGCACGTCCGAGATCCAGCGCCACATCATCTCGCGAGCGCTGCTGCGACCACTCGGCGCCTGAATGCGCCTGCAACGACTGCTCAATCCACGCTCGATCGCTTTCGTGGGCGGTCGTGAATGCGCCGTCGCCATCGAAAGAACTCGAGCGCTGGGCTTCGACGGCGAAATCTTTGCTGTCAACCCGAAACGCGCGGAACTCGCCGGTATCAAGACCGTCGCCTCAGTCGATGACATCGCTGGCTCACCCGATGCTGCGTTCATTGCGCTACCGCGCGATGCCACGCCCGAGGTCGTGCGCGCGTTGCGCGCGCGCAATGCGGGTGGTGCAGTCATCTATGCCGCGGGCTTCGCCGAAACCGGCGCCCGCGATCTGCAGAAATCTTTGCTTGCCGTCGCCGCCGGCATGCCTCTGCTCGGGCCCAACTGTTACGGCTTCATCAATGCCCTCTCGCGCGTCGCGCTTTGGCCCGACGAACATGGCCTTGCTCCCATCGAACGCGGGGTCGTTATCGTCACGCAATCGGGCAATATCGGCTGCAACATCACCATGCTGCAGCGAGGGCTGCCGCTCGCCGCACTGCTGACCCTCGGCAACCAAGCTGATGTCGATGTGGCCGGAGCGGTCGCCGATCTCGCGCTCGATCCGCGGATCACCGCCATCGGTTTGCATATCGAAGGTCTGCGCGACGCAGCCGCATTCGCCGCCGCTGCAGCGATCGCGCGAAAATACGAAAAACCGGTGGTGGTGCTCAAGACTGGGCGCTCACCGCAAGGCGCGCGCATTACCCTGAGCCACACTGCCTCGCTCGCTGGCGCAGATCGCCTTTGCGATGCGCTCTTCGAGCGCTATGGCGTGGCGCGCGTGACTACGCTCTCGAGCCTCGTCGAGACGCTGAAACTTCTGCATCTTGGCGGCCCCCTCAAAGGTCGACGACTGCTCTCGCTCAGTTGCTCGGGCGGTGAGGCGGCGCTCATTGCCGATCTCGCGCCAGAGCATGGACTCTATTTCCCCCCGTTCATCGCAGAGACCGCTTCGCGCGTCGCGGCCACGCTCAATGATTTGGTGACGATCGACAATCCGCTCGATTACCACACCTTCATCTGGGGACAGCACGACAAGCTGGCGGCGACTTTTGGCGCTGCGCTAAGCGGCGGCTTCGACGCTGGTCTGCTGATCCTCGACACCCCGACGCATCCCGCGATGAAACCCGACTCCTGGACACTCACGGCCCGTGCTTTCATCGAAGCACAGCGGCAGACTGGCGCGAGAGCCGCCGTCATTGCGAGCCTACCCGAAGGCATGCCACCGGCACTCGCCGAAGAGTTATCTTCGGCCGGTATCGCACCGCTGATTGGTATTGACGATGCCCTGCAGGCGCTGGCCGCGGCCGCCCTGATTGGCGAGCAGCAGGCACTCGGCTCCGACAGCCCCGAGTTTCTCGGAATCAAAGATCTCGGAATCAAAGATATTGGGGTCCACGAGGTCGAAACGCTGCGCGAGCGCGCGGCCAAAGTATTGCTGGCGACCCATGGTCTCGAAATCCCGCCTTCTGCCGAATGCACCATTGATGAGGCAGCGGTGGTGGCCGAGCGCCTCGGCTTTCCGGTTGCCGTCAAAATCGCCAACGATACGATCGCGCACAAAAGCGACGTTGGCGGTGTCGCCCTGTCGCTGCGAACGGCCGCAGAGGTGCGAGACGCCGCCTGCCGCATGGCGAAACTCGGCGATCGAGTACTGGTCGAGCGCATGATCGAAGACGCGGCTGCCGAGCTCATCGTCGGCGTGGTGCGCGACTCGCAGTTCGGTCTCGCGTTGCTCGTCGGTGCGGGCGGCATACTCGCCGAACTGATGACCGACACCGTGACGATGCTGCTGCCGACGAGTCGCGCCGAAATCGAACGGGGCGTCCGGCGCTTGAAGGTGTGGCGCCTCGTCGAGGGTTTTCGGGGTCGCAAGGCCGACGAGCAAGCCCTTCTGCGTGCCATCGAAGCCATCGCAGCATTCGCGCACGCACACCGAGATCGCCTTGAAGAACTCGACGTCAATCCCTTGCTCGCCCTGCCCGATCGGGCCGTGGCGGTCGACGCACTGATCAAACTTCGCAAGTCGCCAACGGATCCGCCCCCATGACAGGACCCATTCACACCACTCGCCACGGCGCCGTACTCGAAGTCACCATCGATCGGCCGAAGGCCAACGCCATTGACGCGGCAACGAGTCGCATCATGGGCGATATCTTTGCCGGCTTTCGGGACGACCCCGAGTTGCGCGTCGCCATCCTGACTGCTGCTGGTGAACGATTTTTTTGTCCGGGATGGGATTTGAAAGCCGCCGCAGCCGGCGAACCTCCGGACTCGAATTACGGTGTCGGTGGTTTCGGCGGTCTGCAAGAGCTTCCCGGCCTCAACAAACCCGTCATTGGCGCGATCAATGGGCTCGCTTTTGGGGGCGGCTTCGAGATCGCCCTGTCCTGCGACCTGCTGATCGCCGCCGACCATGTGACATTCGCTTTGCCCGAAATCAACTCGGGTACGGTCGCCGATGCCGCCTCGATCAAGCTACCGCGTCGCATTCCCCATCACGTCGCCATGGAGTTGCTGTTGACCGGTCGCCGCATCGATGTGCATGAGGCGAAGCAGTGGGGGCTCGTCAATGAAATCGTGCCAGCCGATCGACTGATGAGCCGCGCTCGCGAGCTCGCGCAGCAGCTCGCCGAGGGGCCGCCGCTCGTGTTCGCGGCTATCAAGGAAATTGTTCGCGAAACGGCGCATCTGCCGATTCAGCAAGCCTTCGATCAAGTCACCAAGCGTCGACTGCCCACGGTGGATGTGCTCTACGGCAGTGAAGATCAAAAAGAAGGTGCTCGCGCGTTCGCCGAAAAGCGCAAACCGGTGTGGCGCGGTCGCTGAGCGAGCCTTGCCCGCCGCGCCTCAATCGAGCCAGTTGGCGAGCCCCTCGGTATGACCGTCGACTGCGAGCGCCTGCCCCGAAATTTTTGCTCCGGCCGCTGAGGTCAAAAAATAGGCCATCTCGGCGACGTCCTCGGCATCGACGAACGTGCGCATCGACGTCTGCCTGAGATAGATGTCGCGAATTTGTTGCGGTTGCATGCCACGACTCGCTGCATCGCGCTCGATGACGCCATCGATCCGTGGACCGCTCACGCTACCCGGGCAAATCGCATTGACACGGATTTTCTCCGGACCGAGCTCCATCGCCAGAGTTTTGACGAACCCGATAATGGCCCACTTGGCAGCGGTGTAAGGCGATCGCAACGGACAGCCGAAAAGACCTGCCGTCGAGGCCATGCAGATCAAAGAACCACCCCCCGCCGCACGCAGCAACGGCACCGCACGACGCGCACAATAGAACTGACCGTTGAGATCGACGGCGATGGTTCGATCCCAATCCGACGGGGCGATATCTTCGACCCTGCCTGTGGGGCCGGAGATGCCGGCGTTGTTGATCAGCACATCGAGCCGACCATGCTGCGCCTCAAGCTCGTCAAAGGCGCGATTCACCTGATCGACATGGCCGACATCGCACACACTGCCCGTCGCACCCGGGTGCTCGGCAATGAATTGGGTTACCGACTCCGGGCTGATGTCGGCCACATGCACGCGACTTCCCGTTGACAAAAACCGACGCGCAATCGCGCGACCGATGCCCGTAGCACCACCCGAAATGAAAACGACTGGATGATTCATACCGCGAGTGTGGCACCGCGACGAAGTACGCTGCAATCGGCGGCCGTGGGCTAAGATGTCTGCGGGGTCATTTGCCGAGGCTGAAGATGAGAAGACAGCACTTCGCCGCACTCGTACTTTGCTCGAGCTTGGCATTTTTGGTGCCGCCAACAGGTCGCACCGACTCAGCGGCGACAGCATCTGGCGCCACCCCTGGCCCCACGCTGGTCGACAACTCAGCCTTTCTGCCAAGCGTCCGCGCCCAAACCGCCCTGCCCTTCGCGGGCTCGGTCCGCATCGCACAGTCCGTGATGCAATCGGAGCCTGCGCTCAAGACGCCGCTCATCGAGGGTCGTGACGCGGGCCTTTTTCCGGCGCTGACGCTTGATTTGTTCAGCGACGGCGACGTACTGGTTCCCGTGCAACGCGGCACCATGATGCGCGAGCGCATCGCTGTCAGCTATTGGCGCCTCATCCCGCAGTTTGGTCGCGTGTGGCGCGAGCCCGGGGATGGCGCTTGGTCACGTGCTGCCCTGCCGTTGATGCTGGTCAACGACACCGAGAACCACGCGCATCAGGGCGTGGCCATGTTCCGGTATCGCGGCAATCGCGTGAGCGATCTGCAGTTTCAGTTCACGCAGCAAACCGCCCCTTACTTATTGCATCAGCACAATATTTTTTGGGGTAGCGCGGCGCTCGAACTGACCGTAACGACTCTCAAAGATATCGAAATCGAGCGCAAGGCCGCCCGCCGCGAGCTCGCCGAACGTCTCCCGGCGAAACCTTGGGCTGATCTCGAAAGCCAATTTCCGCCGGGCATGCTCGATGGCTTCGGCGGTCCACTGCTGCCGCGTTGGCAGACAATCAACGCGCTCGTTTATCGCGGCACGCTTTATTACCAAAACTCGAACACACCCCGCGGTCCCTACCCCTACCCGCTCGAGATGCGCTTCGGCGTACGCTCGGTCATGAAAAGCATCGCCGCTCCGCTCGCCATGCTGCGCCTTGCCGAGGTCTATGGGCCGTACGTGTTCGATCTGCGTATCGGCGATTATGTTGCAGGGCTCGATCCGAAGTTTTCGCGCATCCGATTCATTGATGCGGCCAACATGGCGACCGGGTTCGGGGGCACAGGCAGCTTCCGCACGAATCCCAATAATCCGTTCGATGGTTACCTCGATGCCGATTACGACGCGTGGTACACCGCAGGACCCACCAAAGAAAAACTCGCACTCGTCACCCGAAACCTGAAGCCCTACCCTTGGGAGCCGGGCACGGTCATGCGCTATCGCGATCAGGATTACTTCTTGCTGGGTCTCGCGCTTGACGCCTTCCTGAGATCCGTTCGCGGACCCACCGCTGATCTTTGGGACATGCTGACGAGCGAAGTCTTCAAGCCCATTGGCATCCATCAGGCCCCCGCCGTGCGCACTCGCGAAGCCGCCGATCGCGACGGGGTAGTTTGGGCGAATGCAGGGTATTACCCCTCGCTCGATGATCTCGCCAAAATCGCCCTGCTGTTGCAAAACGGCGGTGCTCATCACGGCAAGCAAATTTTGCATCGTCAGTTGACGAGCGAACTTCTCGCGGCGAAAGCTGCTCTCGATCCCGCGGGCGATACGAGTCAAGGCGCGATCAAAAATCCTGATGCACTATCGCTGGACCTTGCACCGAAGGAACTTTACCGCAGCGGCTACTGGTTCCCGCGCCATGTCGATCGCAGTGGCAAGATCCGCTATCTGCCCTCGATGCAAGGCTCCGGAGAGAATCGGGTAACGCTCTACCCGAACGGCATCATCACGCTGCAGATGGGCAAAGCAGCGGAGCTGCCCGCGGGCGAGAAAGCCCTGTCGGATGATATCGACGCCACGCATCGCATCATTGAGCGCATGCTGCCCTTCGAAAGCACACCCCAAAAATAGTCCAGGCACACCCATGCTCAGCGACTTCGCATTGATTTCGGTTCTTTTGGTCGCTGCGCATCTGCTACGGGCTGCAGTGCCCCTGCTGTCGCGCTATTTGATCCCCACCTCGATGATTGCCGGAATCCTCGCGCTCGCGCTCGGACCGGGCGGCTACGACCTTTTGCCCTTCGCGCGCGATGCCGCCGGCAAGGCGAGTTTGCTTGCCTATCCCGGGATTCTCATCACGCTGCTGTTTGCAACTTTGCTCCTCGGTCATCGCCCGACCATCGGTCTCAAGGCAGCCTGGCGCGCGAGCAGTTCATCCTTTCTCTACAACATGGCCTCCGAGGTCATGCAGTACGGCGTCGTGATTTGTTTAGGGCTCGCACTGCTCGCTACGGTGTT
The DNA here is from genome assembly GCA_046091005.1 of Gammaproteobacteria bacterium. Taxonomy (GTDB): domain Bacteria; phylum Pseudomonadota; class Gammaproteobacteria; order Steroidobacterales; family Steroidobacteraceae; genus UBA964. Next base: position 8,581 of record JBJTAV010000158.1, read on the forward strand.
CGTCGGTCTGCGCCCCGAGTTCATCGTGATGCTGCCCTCGGGCTTCGCGGGGGGGCACGGCACCGCCGCGCTTTTTGCCGATGCGCTGCCTGATTGGGACGCTGCACGCAGCGTCGGCTTTACATTTGCCACCATCGGTATTCTGTTCGCGGTGTTCGGCGGCCTTGCGATCATCAACCTTGCGCGTCGTCGGGGTTGGGTGAAGACGCCGACCGATGCCGCAGCAACGGCTGCCACCCACAGCAGCTTTCTCCCCCGAGAAGCCCAAGAGCCTATCGGCAGAGCAACGGTCAATGGCATGGCGCTCGACGCTCTGGCTTGGCATGTGGCGCTCGTGCTTGGAGTATATGGCGCGGCGATGGCATGCCTGCCGCCGCTGCGCGAGCTGTTACCCGCGAACTTCGTATTGCCGGCCTTTGGTGTCGCCATGGTCCTCGGGTGGCTTACGCAAAGTGCACTCAATGCCGTCAAGCTCGGCGAATATGTTGACCAGCAGCTCATCAGCCGAATCGGTGGTCTGCTTGCCGATTATCTCGTCGCTTTTGGTATCGCTTCGATCAACGTGCAGATCGTGCTCGATTACGCACTTCCCATTCTGATCTTTTCTTTGCTCGGACTCGCCATTTGCACAAGCTGGATGTTGATCGTGGCGCCCAGAGTTTTCGGTGAACGCTGGTTCAATTCGGCCATCTTCACCTACGGCTGGAATACCGGCACGATCGCCTTTGGGGTCGCGCTGCTGCGAGTGGTCGACACTCGCAAAGACTCCCGCGTGCTCGCTGACTACGGAATCGCCTATATCGCCATCGGCCCCCTCGAGGCCCTGCTCTACACGGTCGTGCTCGCGGCACTTGGGACGGGACAACTGCTGGTGCTCGGGATCGCACTCATCGCCATTGCGCTTGCGCTCGTAGCACTCGCGATCTGGCGCGCACGCCGAGCGCTCGCCGTATTTCTTTGTCTGCCACTGACTCTCGGCCTCTGCCCGAACGACCTGCAGGCGGCCGCGCCAAAAACCGAAACCCGTGTCGAACAATCGATCGCCGAAGTGGTCGCAGCGATGACCACGGAAGAAAAAGTGAATCTGGTGGTCGGCACGGGAGTCACGTTGCGCGAGCTTGTGTTGCCGGCGGAGTTTCAGCGACCCACGACCGGTGATCAACCGCTACGCATCAAAGGTGCGGGGGCAGAAACTTATCCCATCCCACGCCTGGGCATTCCCTCCATCACCCTGGCCGATGGCCCCGCTGGTTTGCGTATCGACCCCTACCGCGAAGGCACGACCAAAGATTTCTTCGCCAGCGCCTTCCCGATCGGCAGCTTGCTCGCGGCGAGTTGGGATACCGATCTCGTGACTCGTGTCGGCTCGGCCATGGGTCGCGAAGCCCGTGCCTACGGCGTCGATGTCATCCTCGCGCCAGCACTCAACATGCATCGCAACCCCTTGGGAGGCCGCAACTTCGAGTATTACTCCGAAGATCCACTGCTCAGCGGGCGCATGGCCGCGGCGATGGTCAATGGCATTCAGTCGGAGGGCGTTGGTGCAACCCTCAAACATTTCGTCGCCAATGATCACGAGTGGAACCGATTCACGATCGATGTTCGCCTCGGCGAACGGGCGCTACGCGAGATCTATTTGCGACCCTTCGAGATCGCCATCCGCGAGGCCGAGCCCTGGGCTGTCATGTCTTCGTACAACAAAGTCAACGGTACCTACACCTCCGAGAGTCCGCGCTTGCTGACCGACATCTTGCGCAACGAGCTCGGATTCCGCGGGGTGGTCATGACCGACTGGTTCGGAGGCGTTAACCCATTGGCACAAGTCAACGCAGGCAATGATTTATTGACGCCCGGGACCATCCTCCAACAACGAACCCTGCAGGGTGCAGCCGCCGCCGGGAAACTGCCGCCCGAAATCCTTGATCGAAACGTCAGTCGTATTCTCGAACTCGTCAGACGCACGCCAAGCTACCGAGGTGTCACACCCAGTAACAATCCCGATCTGACGGCACACGCGCTGGTCGCCAGAGCGGCTGCTGAGGGTGGAATGGTCCTGCTCCAAAATAACAACGCTCTTCCCTTGGCATCCGGAGTTCGGATCGCGCTAGTCGGCAACGGGGCGTACTCGACCTTCATTGGGGGCAGCGGCAGTGGTGACGTCAATGAAGCCTACGTCATTTCGATTGCCGAGGGTTTGAGCGCCGCCGGGTTCAGCATCGATCGCCTGATCGCCGAGAACTACGCCGCACGGATCAAAAGTGCTCAAGCAAGACGCGGCACACCTCAGTCGTTACTGCCGCAACCTATGATCGTGGAAACTCTCTTCGCGACTGACGGTATTGAGCGCAGCGCGCGCGAAAATGACGCCGCCATCCTCGTCATCGGACGAAAATCGGGAGAGTTCGCAGACCGCTCGAAAGCTGCAGGCGATTTCGCACTGAATGACACCGAACTCGCCCATCTTCGCGATTTGTCACGGAGTTTTCGCGCTCAGCAAAAGCCCTTCATCGTGGTGCTCAATATCGGCGGCGTGATCGAAACGGCAAGCTGGAAGAATTTTGCTGACGCGATCCTGCTCGCTTGGCAGCCGGGACAGGAGGCAGGTCATGCCGTTGCGGCAGTGCTCGGTGGAGAGGTCAATCCCTCGGGAAAACTACCCACTACTTTCCCCATCGCCTTGGCAGATGTCCCCTCCTCAAAGAATTTTCCGGGGCGGACACTGTTGGGGCCTGACCCGAATGCCCGGGGGCTCTTCGCCGTAACTGATCGCGCAGCCGAGATCGTGTACGACGATGACATCTGGGTCGGCTACCGATACTTCAACTCGCGGCGGGCACCCGTGTCTTTCCCGTTCGGCTTTGGGCTTTCGTACACTCGCTTCGACTATTCGAAACCGCGAATGAAGACCAGACTCTTCAAGAACCCTGTTGCCGTGGACGTCACCGTCAAGAACGCCGGTCGGGTTCCGGGTCGCGAGGTTGTGCAGATTTATGTCTCGCCACCGGATCTGGCCGAGAGTGCTGGCGCCCCCTCCCGCCCGGCGCTCGAACTTCGCGCGTTTGCCAAAACCAAACTGCTCAAGCCCGGTGAATCCGAGACTCTGAAGCTTTCGCTTTCGGCACGGGATTTCGCTTTCTTTGATGAGCCGAGTTCATCGTGGCGGGTAGAACCGGGTCAATACACCGTTCGCATCGGGGCGTCATCCGCCGATATCCGAAGTGCGCTGCAACTCGAAGTAAAACGCGGTGTTGCAGCACCCTGAGCGGCAGATCTACCCTCTAGAACCCATCCTCGGGAGATATCCCACGCCCCAGTATCTGATCGAACGCGAAATTCCCGGCGCCGGCAGCATGACGTCTGACCCGCTGCGCGCCGCCTCAAAACACTCGAACACCGTGATTGCCGGCATGGGTCCGGACATCGAATGGGTCCACAGCTACGTTGCCGGCGACAAAATCTACTGCGTCTACAATTCGCCGAACGAAGATCTGATTCGCGCGCATCAGCGCGGTCATCGACCCTAGCACCGGTAGCTGACACGATGGGCTCGCACAAAGCTCAAGGCGAGCCTTCACCCATCAACGACGGCCGCATCAGAAAAACGCGAGGCCGATCAGCCCCAGCCAGCCGAGCCGCGACCAACGGTGAACTTTGGGATTCTGATGATTCCACACCCCGAGCGCCCCGAGCGCGCCTGCAGCGCCCGCCCCGGGGATCCAAAAACCCGCGATACCTAGCAGCCCAAGCACACCAAGTAATCGCACGTCCGCCCCGACTCGCTCGCGATCGACCGGGTGCTTGATGCCATAGAGGCCTATCAGCCCGATCAAGCCAAGGAGACCTAACCACCCCACCACTGCCGGATGCAATGCGTTCATACTCTGAACGATACCGCTTTCGTGAACGCGAGGGCAGAGGGCTACTGAGGGCTTGGCATGTATATTTCAAGGGCTTTTGGGGTGGCGCTGCTTGGCACATTGTCACTGTCGGCACAGGCGATCGAGTGGAAAATCTTTGACCCGGCACCCTATTCGCAAAGCGTGACTGACTGTGATCGCGAAGCTGCGCATCCCGACGATCCGAACAAGGTCTTGCCGGGCAAGACCTCGCGTGAGATGAATCTCGAGACGGCCATTCGTGTTTGTCGCGCCGATCTGAAAAATGACCAAAATAATCCGCGCCTCAAATATCAGCTGGCGCGCTCGCTGACCTACGCGGGCAAGGTCACAGAGGCGCTGCCTTTCATCGAGGAAGCCGCCACACAGAAATATCCGCAAGCCCTGTTCGTGGTCGGCTATCTCTACCTCGAGGGGTCCTACGCGTCACCCAAAGACCCGTGCCGCGCGGCGACACTCATCCGCGAGTCGGCAATCCATGGGCGACTGGCGGGCCTGCTCGGTTATCCGTCTTATGTGTTGAACGGACGCTTTGAGGGCTGCAGCCTGCGGGTCGACCCGCAGGAACTGCTCGAGTTCGTGCGCAAAGCCAAAACCTTCAAGCTCGATTACTACCCGTCGGTGCTCGCCGAGTCGCTCGACGCTCGCCTGCGCTGAGATTTTTTTGACGAACTCGCAATCAGCGCGCCGGCAATGGCCTGAACCAGCGCTCTGGCGCTCTGGCGCTCCGGCGCTCCAGCGCTCCAGCGCTCATCTTGCCTTGACCTTAAAACTCCCCCACCCTTGATTCATGCCCAACGATCTCCCGCCACCGTCTGGTGTTGGCTCGCGCCCAAATGATTCTCTCGCCGGCATCGAGGTAACAGCCGATTTTCAGCGCTTTCGGCAGATCGACGACATCTTCTCCCGCGCCTTTCATGATCCGGCAGTTCGCAGCAAGCAGACCGAGGCGTTTTTTGCCAGTTATCGCGTCGAGGGCGTGCCGCGCAGAGGCGAAGGCTTCACGCAAAAAGATTTCGCCTTGCGCAATGCAGCGTGGGCGCTCTCGGACATGGTTTCGAATCGGTCCGCGGATGACGGGCGGCGCGAGGGCTTTCAAGCCCCGATGGTGAGCGACACGCCGATCGCGCCGACGCGCGTGGACGTGGCTGATCCCGCGGTCATGACTGCCGAGATCAAAACCATCGCCAAACTCTTCGGCGCAGATCTTGCGGCCGTGACGGATTACGATGACCGCTGGACGTATTCGAGCCGGGTCGACACGCGGGACTTCAGCGAAGCACCGGTGGATCTCCCCGCAGGCATCACCTCGGTCATCGTGCTCGGCCATGGCATGGACCATGACCTGACACAGGCTTATCCCTCTGCACTCGGTAGCGCGGCAGCGGGCTTGGAATACTCCCATGAAGCCGTGATCCTCACCCAACTCGTGGCCTACATCCGCGGGCTTGGCTACGAGGCCATCGGCTCGATGAACGACACTGCGCTGGTGATCCCGTACGCCATCAAGGCCGGGTTAGGAGAGTACGCGCGCAACCAATTGGTGAACACGCCGGAGTTCGGGCCGCGCCTGCGCTTCTCCAAAATATTTACCAACTTGCCGCTCGCCCACGACGCGCCGCAAAAGCGCGGTGTGGCTGACTTCTGCGCGATCTGTACCAAATGCGCGGACGCCTGCCCCGTCAAGGCGCTGCCCTTCGGCCCGCCAAGCGCCGAACCGGTGGGTCGGTCGTCCATTCGAGGCGTACGCAAATGGACCTCCGACGCCGAAAAGTGTTTTGGCTATTGGGTCAAGCTGACCTCGGACTGCGCGATCTGCATGCGCGTCTGTCCGTTCAACCGCGACTACTCGAAGGCCCTGCATCGCGTCTGGCTGAAGCTCGCACTATCCCCCTTGCGCCGGCTTGCGCTGTGGTGGGACGAGCAATCAAAGCGGGCCGATCGCTTGCGACCCCGGGACTGGTGGAGCGCGGCAGCAGCGCGTCGGGGAAGTTAAACCCCCTTGGCCCTGGGTCAGAAATGGCCGGGTAAGGTTGCCGCGAATTCCGTCGAGCGAGTTGTCAGGCGCGTGCCGAGGTGGATTTGGTGGAAAGGGAGGCTACATAAAGAGCCTCATAACTTATTAATTTATATACATTTATACCTAGGTTTATACGCAGGATACCCCCAACAATACCCCCTAAACGATACCGCTTTCGTCGGCAGAAAGTCAGTTAGCTGCTAGAACCGGCGGCACCGCCACTCTCCGTTTGCCTGAGCTGCGGTTTTTGCATACTTTCTAACGTGGCGATCAACCGAACCGGCGGCCGTCAACGAGTGAGTGGATTGAATAAGCAAACAGCGGACAAGCCCCCTAATTGCTGGGAGTGTCACCACTTC
>JBJTAV010000159.1:0-19903 GCA_046091005.1 Gammaproteobacteria bacterium
ACTGCCTTATTTGAAGTTGCTTGCTGACCGCGGACTCGACGCGCTCTCGGCAGACTCGGGCTTTGCCGCGGGACTCAACGTCAGCGGCGGTCGCATTACTTGCGCCGCTGTGGCGACAGCACTCGGGCTCTGAGCGTCGACTCCCTGCGCAAGGTCGTCCTGCGGACTCGCGCCTAGTAAGCGCTTGGCGGCGACGCGTCGCTGCGGCTAACCTGCAAGCCTCGAAGCGTGGGGGTTAGCATGAAAATTTCTCGTCGAGCTGCGTTGCGTGGAGCGGCTGGTTTGAGTGGCGCGGGCCTTGTCGCCTCGTTACCGGTGTCAGCGACCAGCGCAGGATTGCAACCAGACTTCACCGATCCGCTGACGATCTTGCGTACCCACGTGAAGATGGTCGGGAGCCTCGGCACTGGCCCGGTGGTGTCGTTCATGCGACTCAACATCTACGCAGATCTCGGCGAAGGCAATTTTGTGCCGTTTTTCACCATGAACAACATTCTGGTGGACTACTGGGAGCCCAAAGAAAACAACCAGCACGAGATGCGCAAGTACGAAGTGGGCTTTTACACCCACTACGACAGTCAGGAGCCGCTGGAGGAATTCGCCAATCCCGTCACGGGAAAAACGACGGGCATTCACCATTTCAGACTCGGGCCGGTCCCGCGTCTCTACACCACTGAAGGCGTATTCGCGATGGGCTATACGCCGAAGCTGCTGCCCATCGAGGTCATCGGCGATCGCGTATTCCTCGCGACGCAGTCAATCGAAAACAGACCGGACATGCTCAACCCGGGCCGCATGGCTTATACGAATTCATTCATGACCATGTCGGCGCCGCTGATCGACATCGCGAACCCCAGCGTGTTGTCGGCGCCAGTGCATCTGCAGTTGCAGAACAAGAACAAGTGGGCGCCGTGGATGGGGATGGACGATCGACCCGGTGGCACCGTGGCCCGCGGTTTTGGTGGCAAAGTAGGCAGCCTCGACGCCCTGCCCGAGGTGGTCAAGGCGGGGGCACGTCGCTTCGTCCCCGAAATCTTTGACACTGCGAACTGGAAGGAATTCGTGTTCGAGGATACGGAATATCTCAAGAATCTCGAGAAGAAACGCTGATCAGCGTTTCTTGCATTGCGGTGGCCACCAGTGTGCCGTCGCGCCGGAAAATTCTGCCGCCACTCAGTGAGCGCCCCGCATCGCTCCATTGGCTTTCGCGCTCGATCAACAGCCAATCGAAGGGATCACCGTCCGCATGCAACCACAGTGAATGATTCAAAGAAGTGATGGCGATAGGTCGATCCTGAATCTGCCCGACGAAAGCGACGAGTGCAGCACTCGTCGCCAGATAGTCGGATATGAAGGTGATCGCGCCATAGCCTGAAGGAAATGCAGACAAAGCCGCCTCGGCTGCTGGTCTTCGGCACCTGATCCAGAGCCGGCTGCGTGGCGGGCCTGGTGTCACCAAAAAATACTCGGCAGGTTCGAGCGGCCGCACTTCCACCTGCGGCAATGTCACTCGGCGCGAGAGCCCGAGCGGCGACAGTGCGGCGCCGAATCGTTCCCAGACCTCTTCAACAGGCTCCACTTGCTCCGGGGCTGGCGGCTCTTGCGTCCATTTGCAGGGGTATGAAAGGCCAGATCGCAAGGCCGAAAAGGCGACTGTTCCTGTAGCGATCAGTCGATTTCCCTGCGTTGCGCGCACGACTCGCAGCGTTTCGGTGCGGCCATCAAGCGCCTCTTCAACCTCGTAGTCGATGAGCGATGCGACGTCGGCACCGCGAACGAAGTTTGCCTGCAGGGAATGCGGCGTTCGCCCGGCAGTCACTGCGGATAATTCCGCGGCGCGCAACATCTGGGCGAGCAGCTGCCCGCCGAATACGCCACCACTGCGATTAGGCTGGCTTGCCGTCGAGCGAAACCGTCCGGGACCCGCTGATTCCAGCGTCAGCAGCGAACCCAGATCAGGCGGGGAGCTTGTAATCTTTGAATTGCTCACGCAGCTTTATTTTTTGGACTTTGCCGGTTGCGCCGAGTGGAATGGCCTCGACGAAAACGACGTCGTCGGGCACTTGCCACTTGGCAACCCGACCGTTGAAAAAGCCCAGGATCTCCTCGCGTGAAACTTCTGCACCGGGCTTTTTCATGACCACCAACAGTGGCCGTTCATCCCACTTCGGATGTCGAACGGCAATACACGCCGCCATGGCAACGGCCGGATGCGCCATCGCGATGTTCTCGATGTCGATCGAACTGATCCACTCACCGCCCGACTTGATCACGTCTTTGCTGCGATCAGTGATCTGCATGTAACCGTCGGCGTCTATGGTGGCCACATCGCCCGTCGGGAACCAGCCATCGATCAAAGGATCGCCGCCTGCACCCTTGAAATATTTCGAGATGATCCACGACCCGTGCACCAGAAGATCGCCCGCGCTCACGCCGTCCCAGGGTAATTCTTTGCCCTCGGCATCGACGATCTTCATGTCGACACCGAACGCAGCGCGGCCCTGCTTCGCCATGATCGTGCGCTGCTGCTCGGGCGACTGCTCCAAGTGCTTGCGCTTGAGACTGCACACCGTACCGAGCGGCGACATCTCCGTCATGCCCCAGGCATGCAGCACCGTGACACCATAGTCAGCAAACTTGGCAATCATTGCCGGTGGACAGGCCGAGCCACCGATGAGGGTGCGGTGCATCGAAGAAAAGCGACCGGCGACCGACTGCACGTGATTGAGCAGTGCGAGCCACACCGTCGGCACGCCGGCCGAGACGGTCACACCTTCGCTCTCGAGCAACTCGTAAATCGACTTACCATCGAGAGCAGCACCGGGGAAAACCATCTTGGCGCCGACCATCGGCGCGAGGTAGGGCAGACTCCAGGCGTTGACATGGAACATCGGCACTACGGGTAGCACCACATCGCGGGCCGACATGTTGATGAAATCGGGAAGCCCTGCGCCGTAGCAATGCAGCAAAGTCGAGCGATGACTATAGAGCACGCCTTTGGGGTTGCCCGTGGTTCCGCTCGTGTAGCAGAGCGCTGCCGCCGCGCGCTCATCAAATTCCGGCCAATCGTACTCGGTGCTTTCGCCTTCGATCCATGACTCGTAACTCACGAGTCCCTCGATGCCGCTGTCCGTGGGCAACTTGTCGGCATCGCACATCAGGATCCACTTGCGCACGGTCGGACACTTGTCGGCGATCGCCTTGACCACCGGCAGAAACGTGGCATCGAAACAAAGAATTCGATCCTCGGCATCGTTGAGGATCCAGGCCACTTGCTCTGCCGAGAGACGCGGATTGACAGTGTGCAACACTCGCCCGGTACCACTCACGCCGTAGTACATCTCGAAATGTCGATAACCATTCCAGGCGAGCGTCGCCACACGTTCGCCCATGGGCAGTGCCAAGCGGTCGAGTGCATGGGCCACCTGCCGTGCCCGACGTGCTGCATCAAGGTAGGTATACCGATGGATATCGCCTTCGACGCGGCGCGAGACGACTTCGCTACTGGGATGATGGCGAGCGGCGAACTCGATCAATTGCGAGATGAGCAGCGGGCGATCCTGCATGAGTCCGAGCATGTCCCCCTCCGGAACACCGAAGCTTGCGATAGCCTATACCTAAGGGGAGGTACGCATGATGATCCATCCGTTGCGCACAAGATTTCGATCTGTCGTGATCTCCACCGTCGCGACAGTGGCGCTCGGTGTGGTGCTCGCCGGGGTTCCTATCTCGAGCCTTGCCGCCTCGCCCTCGCCGCGTGCAGAGAAAGCGGGTATTTCTTCGGCGCGGCTCGAGAGGCTCTCGGCCACCCTCGAAAGTTATGTCCAGGATGACCGTCTGCCAGGCTCAGTGACACTTGTCATGCGGCGCGGCGAAGTGGTCTATCACGAGGCCCATGGCTGGCGCGATCGCGAAAACGCAGCCGCCATGCCGCGCGATGCCATCTTCCGCATCGCTTCGCAAAGCAAGGCGCTGATCAGCGTCGGCATTCTGATGTTGCAGGAAGAGGGCAGGTTGCTACTTTCCGATCCGCTCGAAAAATATGTGCCGAGCTTTGCCAAGCTGCGCGTGGCCGTACCGCGCGAGGGCGGTGGCTACGATCTGGTGCCCGCCAAACGCAGCATTACTTTGCGCGACCTGCTGCTGCACACCGCCGGGATTGCCTACGGCGCCGGCATCTCCAGCGATCTTTGGAAGGCCGCCGGAATCCAGGGTTGGTATTTCGCCGATCGTAACGAGCCAGTCTCGGCGGTCGTGGAGCGCATGGGAGCGCTGCCGCTCGAGTCGCAGCCCGGCGAGCGCTGGGTGTACGGCTATGCCACCGACATCCTCGGAGTCGTCATCGAAAAGGTCAGCGGAAAAACTCTCGATGCCTTCCTGCGCGAGAAACTCTTTGAACCGCTCGCGATGCGTGATACGCACTTCTATCTGCCAAGCGCCAAGCAGAACCGACTCGCGGTCGTCTATGGTGCCGACAGCGCCGGCAAGGGGCTCTACCGATTGCCCGATGGCAACGGCGTGAACACCCAGGGTGCCTATACCCGCAAAGACGGTGTTGCCTACTCGGGCGGCGCGGGACTGCTCTCGACCGCGAGCGACTACGCACGCTTTCTCCGCATGCTTTTGGCGGGCGGCAGCTTGGACGGCAAGCGCCTGCTGTCGCGTAAATCCGTAGAGCTGATGATCAGCAACGGTCTCGGCGATGTCGGGTATCGTGACGGCGAGGGTTTTGGTCTCGGCTTCTCGATTTCAACCGATGTCGGCCGCCGCGGCGTACCGGGTTCGCTCGGCGAGTTCGGCTGGGGCGGCGCTTACCATTCGGTGTATTGGGTGGATCCGCGCGAGGATCTGATCGTGGTTTATCTCACGCAGCTGATGCCCGCCGGCAAGATCGATGATCACGCCAAACTGCGTGCACTCATCTATCAGGCCATGATCGACTGAGGGGATGCAATCCAGCATGAAATACGTCTCGACGTTACAGCCATGGCGATTTTCTTTGCGCTGTGTCAGCGCGCTGACGGCAAGCCTTTTGCTCGGTGCAGCAGCCTGGGCCGCAGCATCGAATGCAGCGCCAACGTTGGTGATCAAAAATGCGCGGGTCTTCGATGGGCGTACCCTGCGCTCCGAGGCTCGCCTCACGCTGCGAATTACTGACGGAAAAATCACGGCGCTACAGACGGATGAAAGTGCAACGTCGGTTGGCGAAGCGGGACCGGTCACGGTCATTGATGCCGGTGGCCGCTTCGTACTGCCCGGTTTCATTGATGCCCATGTGCATCCCTCGATCCCGCTCGGATTTACCGCTCTGCGTGAGACAGATCCGAATTACGCCGCAAATCGCGCAGCCATTGAGGCACGCGCCATGTTGCAGCGTGGCTTCACCACCATCCGTGACATGGGGGGACCCAGCTTCGGCCTCAAGCAGGCGATCGACGAGGGGCTGATCGAAGGACCCCGAATTTTTCCCTCCGGTGCAATGATCAGCCAGACGAGCGGACACGGCGACTTTCGCAGTCGCGATGCGGATGCGCGCCCGAGTAATACCCCTGACGTCATGGAAAGCCGGGGATACGGCGCGATCGCCGATGGCGAGGCGGCCGTACTCACAGCGGTACGCGAACAGCTACGCAGCGGCGCCTCGCAGATCAAAGTGGCTGCAGGCGGTGGCCTGTCATCGATGTACGACCCCATCGACAGCGTGCAGTACCTCGACTCGGAACTGAAGGCGGCGGTTCGCGCGGCGGCGGACTGGGGCACGTATGTGGCTGTGCATGCGTACACACCGACGGCTATTCGTCGCTCGGTCGAGGCTGGCGTCAAGAGTATCGAGCACGCACATCTCATCGATGATGGCACCATGAAGCTGATCGGCGAGCGAAGCGTATTTTTGTCGCCGCAGGCCTATGTTTTTGGCGGTGCTTTTCCGATGACGGGTAAGGGTGCAGCCATCGCCACGGGACTCGATCGAATGATGAAACTCGCCAAGCAATACAACGTGCGTGTGGCATTTGGCACCGATGTATTCGGGGCACCGCGGGTTTACGGCTGGCAATCCAAGGAATTTGGTGCGCGCCTGCAGTGGTTCACGCCACTCGAAATCCTGCGACAAGCCACATCGATCAATGCCGAACTCCTGGCCCTGAGTGGCCCGCGAAACCCCTACGGTGGCGCAGCCTTGGGAGTGCTTGAGCAGGGCGCCTGGGCGGACCTGCTGATCGTCGATGGCGACCCCCTCGAGAACCTGCGGCTGCTCGAGGACCCGGAGCGCAACCTGCGTGTCATCGTCAAAAGCGGGAAAATCGTCAAGAATACGTTGCCATGAGCGCCACGATCGGTACCGACGAACATATCCATTACCGCACCTGCCACCTCTGCGAGGCGATGTGCGGCGTCGAGATCCGCGTTCGTGACAAAGAAATCTTGTCCATTCGTGGTGATGAGCGCGATGCCTTCAGTCGCGGACATATCTGTCCCAAGGCCCTCGCGCTCAAAGATGTACACGAAGACCCTGATCGACTGCGCAAACCGGTGCGACGAACGGCGAGCGGCTGGGAAGAAATCTCGTGGAATGAGGCTTGCGACGAAGTAGCCAAGCGCCTCGTCGATATCCAGCAGCGGCACGGTAACGACGCCGTCGCCAGTTATATCGGCAACCCGCAGGTACACAGCTTCGCGGGTCTGCTCGGAGGCGCGAAATTCCTGCGTGCCCTGCGTAGCCGTAACCGCTACTCCGCAACTTCGGTCGATCAGCTCCCGCACCATTTCGTGGCTTATTTTCTCTATGGCCACCAGCTGATGATCCCGATCCCGGATCTCGATCGCACCCGCTTCTTGCTGGTGATCGGGGGCAACCCGGTGGTTTCGAATGGCAGTCTCATGAGCGCCCCCGACGTCGCGCGACGCCTCAAAGATTTACGAGCCCGCGGCGGACGCCTTGTCGTGGTCGACCCGCGACGCACCGAGACCGCCGAGATCGCCGACACGCATCTGTTCGTGAAGCCCGGCACCGATGCGCTGCTGTTGCTAGCGATGTTGCAAGTCATTTTCGAGGAGGGTCTCGTGGCACCCGGTGCGCTTGCCGATCGACTCGATGGGCTCGCTGAGGTGCGCGAGTTGTGTCGTCCGCATTCGCCCGAGAGCGTGGCTGCTGCAACCGGCATCGATCCCCACAAAGTGCGCGAACTCGCGCGTGACTTCGCGCGCGCCGAGACCGCGGTGTGCTACGGCCGCATGGGCGTTTCCACGCAGCAATTTGGTGCGCTCTGCCAATGGTTGATTCAGTTGCTGAATATCGTCACCGGCAATCTCGATCAACCGGGCGGCGCCATGTTCACGCGCCCCGCGTTCGACATTCTCGGTTTGGCTGCAGGGTTTGGTCAGCGTGGCTCCTTCGACAAGCGTCGTACCCGCGTCCGCGGCCTGCCGGAATTCGGCAGTGAGTTTCCGGTATCAGCCCTCGCTGAAGAAATCCTCACCCCCGGCAAGGGACAAATTCGCGCGTTGGTCACGGCCGCCGGAAACCCGGTGCTCTCGACACCCAACGGACGACGTCTCGAAGAGGCGCTGCCCGGTCTCGAGTTCATGGTATCGGTCGACTTCTACATCAACGAGACGACGCGACACGCCCACCTGATCCTGCCGCCCACCTATGCGCTAGAGCGTGATCATTTCGATCTGATCTTTCATGTGCTCGCCATCCGCAACACCGTGCGTTACTCCACGCCGCTCTTTGAGAAAGCCGAGAGCGCCCTGCACGATTGGCAAATCTTTGAGCGCTTGATCTCGAGTCTCGCGAAGCACGACCCGAGCCGAAAACCCGGATTTTTCAAGGGATGGGTGGATCGCTGGCTCACCCCGCGCCGCAGCGTTGCGCTCGGCATTCGCCTGGGGGGGCGCGGTGCCGGATGGAATCCGTTTTCGCGCGGGCTGACGCTGGGTCGCGTACTAGAGAGCAAGCACGGCATCGACCTCGGGCCCCTCGAACCTTGCCTGCCCGCTCGACTGCAAACACCCAACCAAAGAATCAACCTCGTGCCAGTCCCGCTCGTCGCCGATCTCGAGCGACTTCACAATCACTTCAAGACCGACACCGTCGAGAGCGATACCGACCTCCTGCTCATCGGGCGCCGCGATCCACGTACCAACAACTCGTGGTTGCACAACGCCAAGCGCTTCGTCAAAGGTCCAGAGCGCTGCACATTGCTCATGCATCCGGGCGATGCCGCGCGCCGTCAGCTGCGCAACGGCGATCTCGCCGCGGTCAACTCGCGCACTGGCAAGGTGGAAATCCCCGTCGAGGTCACCGAAGAAATGATGCCGGGCGTGGTCAGCATTCCGCATGGCTGGGGTCATCATCGACCAGGCTTGCAACTGCGCATCGCCACACAGCATGCAGGCGTCAGTGTCAACGATCTCACTGATGAAACCTTCATCGACTCGCTGAGCGGAAATTCTGCGCTGAACGGTGTCGCGGTACGGGTCTCAGCGCTTGCAGCGCATCAATCTGCCTAATGCACTCTCGTCACTGCGGCTTGCGGGTAGCCCCGCCTTGCTGCTGCTCGCGAGCCTTGATGATCGTCGCTGGGTAATCAGCGCTTTCGTGATTTTGGGCCTGACCGACTGGCTCGATGGCTTGCTCGCGCGCTATCTCAAACAGACGAGCGAGTTTGGCGCCAAACTGGATGGCCTTGCCGATCTTCTGTTCTACCCCTGCTCAGCGCTCGTTTTCGCACAGCTTTTTCCTGCGTATCTTTTACCGAATCTGACGTTTATCGGCATCGCATTCGCGGCGCTCGCGATGGTGTTGCTGGTTTCTCGGCTGCGCTGCGGTCGAGTGATTCTGCTGCACACGGCCCTCAGCCGCTTTGCGGGCGTCATGGTGTTCTTCTCGCTGCTCGGCGCGTTTTTCGTCGACACCACACTCGCCATTCGTGCCGTTGCCCTGTTGTATACCCTCGCCTTCATCGAGGGGACGCTGATTTTTTTGCGCCATGGCGCCGTGTCTGCGGATACCCGCAGCATTTTCTCGATCCCTCGCCTGAGAGATTCAACATGAAGCGATTCTTCTTTGCCCTGGTGATGTTTTCTTTGGGAAGCACGCTCGTTCAGGCGGGTGATCCAACCGAGGACGCGCTGCGCGAACGCATGATCAAAGCCGGGCTGCTTCCGGGCTACCTTCAGCCCGCAGCCATGCCCTCCGGCATCGATCTGCTGCCGGCACCTCCCACCGAAGGCTCTGCCGCCGCCGCGCGCGATCGCGAAGGTAACGAGCGCATCCTCATGACAGCCGATTCGGCGCGCAAAGCACAGGCAAAGATCGATGCAGCCACGGTATTTCCGGGGGTGACCACCTCTTTCGCTTGTGCACTCGGCATCGACATCGGTGATGCGACCACGCCCAGTCTTTATCGGCTGCTGCGACGGTCACTGGCGGATTTCGGACTATCGACTCGCCCAGTCAAACAAAAATACCTGCGGCCACGACCCTTCATGGTCAACGGTCAGCCGCTGTGCACGCCTAATGAAATCGACACCCTGCGCAACGATGGCTCGTATCCCTCGGGTCACAGCGCCTACGGCTTCGGCTGGGGTCTGATTCTCGCGAGCGTCGCCCCGGATCGAACCGATGCCGTGATCCGCCGCGGCATCGACTTCGGAGACAGTCGTCAGGTCTGCAACGTGCATTGGCCGAGCGACGTCGAGCAGGGTCGTGTGCTCGGAGCCGCCGTCTTCGCACGCCTGCAATCCGAGCCGGAGTTTCGCAGCGACCTCGAAGCCGCGCGCAAGGAAGTGGCCGCAGCACGCGCGAGCGGCGCAGCCGCCCCGGCGAATTGCCAGCGCTGAACGATTTCGCCCGAGACCTACTGCACTCCACGTCAAGAAGAGAAATAGCTTAATCTCCCCCGAAACTACGACCTCGTCGGAGGCTTTTTCGGGTCATGCAGATCAAATCTCTGCAAAGACAATGCGTTGCCGCCTTGCTCGCCGCCCTGCTTGCTGCCTGCTCGGGCGGTGGCTCGGCACCGGCGACCGTTGCGATCAGCAGCAGCGGTGGCGCGAGCGTCAATCCCGGCAGCACCACAGTCACCTCTCCGCCGTCCACGCCATCCACGCCGACCCCGACCGCAGGCTTCACCGCGCTCGTTCTCAAGACACGTCCAACTCAGTTCACCGGCACGCAGCGCTGCCCGCCCTTTCTCGACTACGGAACGCCCTCGCTCAGCGCCGATTTTCTATGTCGTACCGGATTTGCCATCGGTCATGACCCGCGTACGCGCACGCCGCTATGGGTGATCGAACGCATCGGTCTCGGCTCACTCAATGGCGGCGTCGAGCGCACCGACAACTTTCGGGCTGATCCGGATCTGCTTCCCGGAAGACGTGCAGAGCTCGAAGATTATTCGGGCTCGGGATATGACCGCGGGCATATGGCGCCAGCCGGCAATCTCACCTGGAGTAATCAGGCGATGGTCGAGAGTTTTTATCTCTCGAATATCGCTCCGCAAAATCCTGCCCTCAATCGCGGCGCTTGGGCACGGCTCGAGGAGAACATCCGCAACTGGGTTCTGGAGCGCAACGATCTCATCATCATCACCGGGCCGGTGTTCGGTATGCAGGATGGCGTGATCGGTCGCAGCCCGGTCCGCATTCCGCAGGCTTTTTTCAAAGTGGTGTTTGATCCGGTGCGCCGAGAAGCCGTGGCCTTCGTGTATCCCAACACCGATCCGGCGACCAACGATCTCGCCGCGTATCGCGTCCCGCTCGAGCAACTGGAACTGACCACGGGCCTCGCCCTGCTGAGTACGCGGCAGTAATGACCATGACGCTACCCATCATCCACGCCGATCGCGTGCTGCGCACACCCGAGTCGTGCTTTGCCTCGATCGCCGGTTTTCCGTACACACCGCATTATCTCGAGATCGGTGGACTGCGTATTGCGTGCATCGACGAAGGTCCGCGCGATGCCGCGCCTGTGCTGCTGATGCACGGCGAGCCAACGTGGTCGTACCTCTATCGCAAGATGATTCCGCCGCTGGTGGCCGCTGGCCATCGGGTGATCGCACCTGATCTCGTGGGTTTCGGCCGCTCGGACAAACCTTCACACCCTGCCGACTATTCGTATCGCAATCATGTCCTGTGGATGAATGCGTGGCTGGCAGCGATGGACCTGCGCGAGATCACGCTTTTCTGCCAAGACTGGGGTTCGCTCATCGGTCTTCGGATGCTGACCCATGCGCCCGAACGCTTCGCGCGCGCGGTGCTCGGCAACGGTGGGCTGCCCACCGGCCAGGGCCGCAGCGTGCCACCGGCGTTCAAAATCTGGCGTGCTTTTGCGCGTTGGAGCCCGTGGTTTCCGATTGGCCGAATCGTCGCGAGCGGTTGCGCCAAAGAACTCACGCCCGCCGAGATTGCCGCCTACGACGCGCCGTTCCCGACACGGCGTCACCGTCTCGCGGCAAGGCTCTTTCCGCGCTTTGTGCCGACCACGCCGAACGATCCCGAGCGCATTGCCAACGAGGAAGCTTGGCGTGTGCTCGAAAACTGGCAAAAACCTTTTCTGACCTTGTTCAGTACCCGCGATCCGATCACGCGTGGCGGCGAACGGATGTTTCAAAAACGCGTGCCGGGTGCGGCCGGTCAGCCCCATACCCTTATTCGAGGCGCCGGACATTTTTTGCAGGAAGACAAGGGTGAGGAGCTCGCTCAAAAAATTCATGAGTTCATCATGGTGACTCGTCCATGACTGGAGCTGACGGTGTGATGGGGTTGCTGGCCCTCGTCGGTCTTTATGCGATTTTTTTGTTTTGGTACGGGGGGCGAACGCGCCCTGTCTCGGCGGCCGAGGTGGAGACCGTCCTCGATCTCATGAGGCGACAAGGTGTCGATCATGACGATCCCGAACTCTATGCCTCGCTGCAAAGATTGCTTGCGCAGGATGACGGCCGCGAGTTCCTGATGCTCAATCTCATTCATTATCGCGACAAAGCGGCCTACCCGCCCGGCATGAACTTTGGCGACAGTGCAGAAGCTGCCGACCGGCGCTATGCGCGCGCTTTTTTTCCATGGCTGCTTCGCTATGGCAACGTGCCGGTTTTCATTGCCCGACGCAGCGGTTCGTTCATCGAACCTGCGAACCTCGATTATTGGCAAGTCGTGGCGATGATTCGCTACCGCAGTCGCCGTGATTTCATCCGCAGCGTTACTGCGGTGGTCGGCAAGGACGTCATGGTCCATAAATGGGCCGCGATCGAGACCACCCATGTTTTCCCGGTCCGTCCGCTGTTCTCGTTCATTGCGGTACGACTCGTCGCCGCGACGCCGCTGGCAATCGTCGCGCTCATCGCCTGGAATCTTTGAAATGGAAAAAGGACATCGAAAATGAATCGCGCTGTCAAAATCTTCGTCTGTGCCGCCATCGGTAGCGTTACGCTGCAACTCGGTCTCGGCACGGCGGTCGCGGCGAATGGCTTGCGGACGGAGATCCGTCGTACTGCCCACGGAGTGCCCCATGTCACGGCCAGCGACTACGCCGGGCTCGGTTATGGCATTGGCTATGCGAGCGCCGAAGATAATCTTTGCGAGTTGATGGATCGAATGGTGACGATCCGCGGTGAGCGGGCCAAATATTTTGGTGCCGGAGACAAAGGCGCCAATGTCATGAGCGATGCCTACCATCGCCTCGTCGGACATACCGGCCGAGTCGAAGCCTTGCTTGCGGGTCCTGTCGACTCACCGAATACACCCTCAAAGGATGCGCGAGCGCTGCTCGGCGGTTTCGTGGCCGGTGTGAATCGCTACCTCCGCGATACGGGCGTGGACAAACTGCCGGACACGCGCTGCCGCGGAGCGGGCTGGGTGCGGCCGGTTACGGAGCTCGACTACTGGCGCAACCTGTATGTCGGACAAGTGCCCTTCCAGATGGCAGGAATCGTTGGCGCCAAACCGCCAGCGCCGCAAACGACTGCGCTGAACCTGACTCAACCGGTAGCAGCCACGCTTGACGACCCCCTGCCCGACCCGGAGATGTTGGGCTCAAACGCCTATGGCCTCGGCAAGCAAGCCACCAAGTCGGGTCGCGGCGCCTTGCTTGCCAACCCGCACTACCCTTGGGATGGCATCAATCGCTTTTACCGAATGCATTTGCTGATCCCGGGCAAGCTCAACGTGGTTGGCGCGGGTCTCATGAATACGCCGCTCGTCGGTATTGGTCACACCGAGCATATCGCCTGGACGCACACCGTCTCGACAGCCCGTCGCTTCGGTTACTTCGAGCTGGCGCTCGATCCACAGGACCCGACGCGCTACCTCGTCGATGGCCAGTCGATCGCCATGATCCGCATTCCGGTAAAGATTTCGGTGAAGGCCGACACCGGCGTCAACGACGCGAGTACCAAAGAAATTGAACGCGTGATGTATGCCACGCAGTACGGACCGGTACTCGCCACCGAAACCTTCCCGTGGACCGCCACGAAAGCCTATGCGCTCGCCGTACCACCGCAAGGGCTGCGTATCGTCGATCAGTATCTCGCCATCTGGCAAACGCGTAACGTCGATGAACTGCGCACCGTGCTCGGTCGATATCAGGCGACCCAGTTCAACACCACCGCCACTGACTCACGCGGTCGCGCTTTCTTCGGCGACATGGGAATGGTCCCGAATGTGACGTCGGCACACGCCGAGCAGTGCGCCACCTCGCCGCTGGCACGCCAGCAATGGACCAGCCTGCGAATTGCGGTGCTTGATGGCTCACGCAGCGACTGCGCCTGGCAGACCGATGCCGATGCCTCGGCTCCCGGTATCTTTGGGCCCGCAGCTGCTCCGCAGATTTTCCGCGATGACTATGTCACCCAAAGTAATGACAGCCACTGGCTCACCAATCCAAGCCAGCCGCTCGAGGGTTACTCACCGGTTTACGGCGATGAGCGGACACCGCGTACGCTGCGCACCTTGCTCGGACTCGATATCGTCGATCGCCGTCTGAAAGGTGGCGATGGTCTCGCAGGGCGCGGCTTCGATGTCGAATCGCTCAAAATCTCGCTCTACAACAACCGTCATCTCGGCGCCGAAATCGCCCGGGATGATGTGGTGCAGAGCTGCATCGAGGTCACGCCCGGTCCGATCTGCGAGGCACTCAAGCGCTGGGATTTGCGGGTCGATCTCGACAGCCGCGCAGCGCACGTGTTTCATCTGTTCGTCGAGGCCGGCGGATTGCAGTTCGAGCAGGGTTTCGATCCGGCAAAGCCGCTTGAGTGGCCGAAACGCCTCGATCGTGCCAACCCGGCCGTTCGCGAGGCCCTCGGCAAAACGGCCTCCAAACTCGCGGAGTTGCAAATCCCCGCTGATGCCCGGCTTGGCGATGTGCAGGTCGAAACCCGCGGCAGCGAGCGCATTCCGATCCATGGTGGACCGGGTGGCGACGGCATCTTCAACAATATGCAGCCTGAAGATCTCAAGCCCGGACTGGGTTGGACCAGCATTCGTCACGGTGCAAGTTTTGTGATGGCCGTCGAATTCACGGCTCGCGGTCCGCGTAGCCAAGGTTTGCTGACCTATTCGCAATCGACCAATGCCGCATCGCCGCACTATTCGGATCAGACTCGCATGTACTCGCGCAAAGAATGGGATGACCTGCTGTTCATGCCTGACGCGGTGAAGCGCGCCACGATCACCCAAATTGCCTTGAGCGAATGAGACCCAAAGCGTAACGTGAAGTTTACACACCACTCGGCAAAACGACGAAAATCCTTGCGCCCCGAGTCATCGAGGTTCAGTCTCGGCGCGGGGGTTTTCTCATGGCGAGCGATGTGTCCTTGCAGCTCGAGTTGCTCGAGCCACTCATACTTGCGGCACTCGACGAACTGCGCACGCCGGACGAGTCCGGCGTGACGCAGGTCGTCGCGCTGACCGAGTTGCGTTTGGCGATCGAAACTCTCGAGCGCCGCGACGATCTCCCGGAAGATCCCACCCAAAGAATTCGTGATGCCCGCGAGATGTACGAGCGTCTTGCCGAGGTGTCATCGCTGCGACAGGGCCTGAGCAGTCTGCTCGGTCCGCGCCCGGTACCCCGCGAACGTTGCCACTAAGGCTGCGCGGGATACTCGAGGGGCGAGTCCGGTCCGATCGGCAAGCCGATCGCGAGCCACATCCCGAACAGCACCGACCAACCGATGAGGAAGGTCACCGAATACGGCAGCATCACCGCCACGATGGTGCCTAGACCCGTCCGCGGCTCATATTTTTGAAAGAAGGCAATGATCAGCGCGAAGTAACTCATCATCGGCGAGATGATGTTGGTCACGCTGTCGCCAACGCGGTAGGCCGTCTGCGTGAGCTCGGGCGAATAACCGAGCAACATGAACATCGGCACGAACACCGGTGCCATCAGCGCCCACTTGGCCGAAGCCGAACCCATCATCAGATTGATGCTGGCTGTCAGCAAAATGAACAGGGCGAACAGCGGCAAGGCCGACAAGCCCAGCGACTTCAAGCCCTCAGCGCCATTGACGGCGAAGATGAGCCCGAGTTGTGTCCAGTTGAAGAATGCCACGAACTGCGCTGCAAAGAATACCAACACCAGATATCCGCCGAGCGTCGCCATGCTGGCGCTCATTCCCTTGATGACGTCGTTGTCGTTACGGAGCGTGCGCGCACCGATCCCGTAGGCGATGCCGCTCAGCACGCCAAACAAAAAAATGATCGCGACGACACCGGAGAGCAGCGGTGAATTGAGCAGATCGCCATCCTTGGGATTGCGCAAAAAGCCCGCACCCGGCAGCAGGCCGGGCGGCAGCATGGCCCACACCAATAACACCACGAGGAGCAGGGTCGCGAGCCCGGCATAGCGCAGGCCCCGGCGCTCCTCTGCCGAGAGAGTGCTTGCGAATGCGACGTCGCTCTGGTCGACGCCCGCCTGATTGATAGCCGCACCTTTGACACCTGACTCTGCGATACCGTCAGAACCTGCGCTTTCACTTGCCAGCGGCCGATCGTCCGGGAAACGCGGCGCCGTAAAACGCTCGGTCACGAACCAACCGAGTAAAGTAATGAAGGGCGTCGAGGCCGCCATGAAATACCAGTTGGCGAGCGGACTCACGGAATACTGGGGATCGACAAGCCGCGCCGCCTCTTGCGACAAACCGGACAGCAACGGATCGATGGTGCCGATCAACAAATTCGCCGAGTAGCCGCCGGAGACCCCGGCAAACGCTGCGGCCATACCCACGATGGGATGCCGACCCGCCGATTTGAAAATCAGCCCGGCGAGCGGGATCAGCAACACGTAACCGATCTCGCTCGCCATGTTCGACATGACCCCCGCGAACACCACGATGGGCGTCAGCAGCTTGCGCGGCGAGGCCAACACCAGCTTGCGTAGGGCCGCCCCGATGAGCCCCGAGTGCTCAGCGACACCAATACCGATCAAGGCCACGAGCACGGTACCGAGCGGTGCAAAGCTCGTGAAATTGGTGACGAGGCTGGCAAGGATGCGATGCAAACCCTCAAGACTCAGCAGATTGACCACGGTGACGGTCGCACCGGTAGTCGGGTGCTGCACCGAGAGCTCCGCCAAAGAGGCCAGCCACGAGGCCAAAATGACCAGCAGCGCGAGCAGTGCAAAGAGCGTCGCCGGGTGGGGCAAGGCGTTGCCACCACGTTCGACCACGTCCAAAAATTTCTCCAGCCGGGACTTCCTTGTCATGCCCGAATTTGAGCCTATCGTCGGCGCAGATTCAACCTTTGACGTGACTGGGGTGGGCCGCAATGGCTGCGCCACGGAGCGCGGCGGTATCGTCGGTCACGAGGCGCAGCGGAATGCGCGAGATCCAAGGTGCCATGCGTCCTTTGGCATCGAAACGTTCGATTAATGGGCTGTCGGTGACCAGCGGCCAGATACGCGGCAGGATGCCACCGCCAAAATAAACGCCACCCCGCGCGGCATAGAGCAAAGCGCAGTCCCCGGCAAAGCTGCCGAGGATTGCCAGGAAGCGCATGACGGCCTCGCGTGCCACGGAATCGCCCGCCAACGCCTCGCGCGTAATCTCTGCCGCACTCGCCGGTCGCAGGAGCGTAACGCCGGAACAAGACAGCAGAAACGCATGCAGCGATTCGAGACCATCGCCGCAGACCACGCGCTCAACGGAGACACGGGAATGTTTACTGCGCAGATGGCGCAGCAAATCGAATTCGAAATCATCGAGCGGTGCGAAAGCGACGTGTCCACCCTCGCCAGGGACTGCACGCCATCGGGTCTCAGCGTCGATTTGCAGCGGGACGATTCCCGCCACGCCCAACCCGGTACCGGGTCCGAGGACGATCTTTGGTGCGCCGGGAGCGACCTCGCCGGCGCGCAGGATGTTGAATTGCTCGCGTGATAGTCGCGGCACACTGAGCGCCAGCGCCTCGAAATCATTGACGAGTACCAGCCGCGAAAGCTGCAAAGACTGCTGCAGCTCTTCACGCAAGAAACGCCAAGGCGAGTTGGTGAAGCGCACCTCGCCCACCCCCAAAGGACACGCGACGGCGAAGCTGGCGCCACTCAAGGCTTTGGGAAGGACTGCGTTGGCAGACAAGAAGGCTTGAACCGCATCGGCGAAGTGGGCGTGATCGCTGGCCGCAAGCACCGCGCGCACCCGGAGCTTGCCGCTGCCCGCCGCCGCCCCATCGTGGTCATAGAGTGCAAATCGAGCGTTGGTACCGCCGATATCACCCACCAGCAATGGTGCTGTCAGCGCCGGATCGAAACTCATGTTGGAGCAAAACCTTTCTTGGTCGCCGCAAGCAGCGGCGTTACTCGTGGAATGGTGAGCATGGTGCTCGCCACCGCCATGAGTAGCAAGGCGGTGAACGCCTCGGCGGAAATCACCTGCCGATCGAGCAGTACGTTGGCGAAGATTATCATGATCAGCGCCTTCGTTTGCAGCAGCCAACCGATGATCTTGCAGTCGTGAGGCGTCCAACCGAGCACGCGTCCGGCGAGACGAATCCCGAGTAACTTGCCGCCCACGGCCGCGATCAGCAGCACCGTCGCGGCCAGCAACACCATTGCGCCACCCATCTCCCAACTTGTGCGTAGACCCGTGCTGAGGAAAAACACGGGCATCAGCAGCAAGAGGACGTATCGACGCAGCGTTGCGAGCTCAGTATCGCCGAACCATTCATGGTCGAGCACTGCACCCGCCAGAAACGCGCCCACCATGAAATGCAGTCCGCACCAGTCCGCGCCGAGCCCGCACAATGCAAGCCAGATCAGCGCGATATACCAACGGTCATTGCGATCGAGTTGCGGCATCAGCCGACGCACGCCAATTGCCGCCACGGCGAATGCCGACAGAAACATGGCCTGTCGCCCGAGGCGCTCCCAGTCAGCCAGGATCAGCGCAAGCACCGCCCAAATCAGCACGTCATCGAGACTCGCGTAGCGCAAGATGCGCTGACCTAGCGGCAACTTCAAAATTTGCAGTCGTTCGAGGAAGAGCACCAGAATCGGCAAAGCCGTAACCGCGCAGGCCATGCCCACGCCCAAAATGAACTGCCAGCTGCTCACCGCCGGCCCCGCCCAGCCGCCCTGCCACCACAACCAAGCCCCGGCGAGTGCACCGGTGCAGAGCGGTGTCACCAACGCAAAACCTGCGGCCACGGCACTATCGCGACGTTCGCGCCAAGCATTGCGCAGATCGAGCTCGATGCCCGCCACAAAAACGAACAGCATCACCGCCCACAACGCGACCGCGTTCAGCATCTGCACCACTTGCGGCGTGAACACGAACTCGTAGTACTGCGGAAACCAGTCGCCGACCAAACCCGGCCCGAGCACGATGCCAGTGACGATCTGCACTACCACGAGCGGCGCGTAATGATCAGTCCGACCCAATCGCCATAGCAGGTAAGGCACGCTGAAGATGATCAGCAGTGCGAGCAGATAGATTTCGCTCGGAGTCACGGCGACGCTTGATCTTTGACGATCGTGTTCGACGAAGTCGGCTTCTGGCGAGTGAGCACGAGATACCCCCAAGGCGGCATTGCCAGCGTCTCGTCGGCGGTGACCACCACTTGTTCAGCCGTGAAGGCATTTTGGTAAGAATCGTGGGCTAGCGCCTCACCCAAGCGAACGCGACCCGGCTCTGCCGAGAAGTTGAACAGCGCCAGAATCTTGTTCTCTGCGTTTTCACGCACGAATGACAACACTTGTCGCGGGGAATCATTGGCAGTGCGAATCATGCGCGCACCCCACGGCCCATTATGCAAGGCACTGTTTGCGGACTTGAGTTCGGCCAGCTTGCGAAACAACGCCGCATGCGGATGGTCTTGCCAGACAAGCGGATCTTTCTCGAAGAATTGCAGCCGCTTGGTGTTGCCTGCCTCCTGACCGTTATAGACCAGCGGAATGCCATCACCCACGAAGGTCAGCACGATGGCCGCACCGACACCCTCTCCGAACATCTCGAACTCCGTCCCCTCCCAGGAGTTCTTGTCGTGATTGCTGGTGAACACCATGCGCATGCTGCCGCGCGGGAACAGATTGTCCTGCTCTGAATAATGACCCGCCAAGGCGTCGACGCTCGCGCCTTTGCGGGTGACCTCGTGCAGCGCAGAGTGCAGTCCCCAGGCATAGGTTGCATCAAAAGCTTCGTAGTGCATGTCGCGCGTTGCCGCCTCGGCCAGCATGAACACGGGCTTGATGCGATCGAGTTCGCGTCTGACCTCGTTCCAGAAATCGAGCGGCACGTAACCCGCTACGTCGCAACGAAAGCCGTCGACTCCCGCCTCGCGCACCCAGAACGCCATCGCGTCCGCCATGTATTGGCGCAGGCCCTGCTGCGCGTAATCGAATTCGATGATGTCGGACCAGTCCCACCACGAGGTCGGATGAAAATCCCCTTTCCAGTCTCGCTCGTACCAC
>JBJTAV010000160.1:0-3337 GCA_046091005.1 Gammaproteobacteria bacterium
TTTTTCGCGCGGACCTTCGCCCTGTACGAGAATCGGCACCAGCGCCGCGCCATCCCAGCGCGCGCGCAGCAAAGCTGCGCCTTGGGAGAGCGCACGGTGACTCGTGAACAAAATAAACGCCCCACCGCCCGAGGCCTCGAGCAGCGGCACGCAGGCGCTGATGACGGCATCCACATAGTTCGGCGCTGTGGGCTCCGGCATGCCCGCGGGCAAATAGAGCAGCGCTTGCGATTCATAGTCGAAGGGGCTCGGTATGCGCAGAGCCTCGGCGTCGGCCAGCCCCAGTCGCGAGGCGAAGTGGCTGAAATCTTCGCCGTTGCTTGAAGTGGCCACCGAGAGCGTCGCCGAGGTGAACACCCAAGCCGCGGGGCGCGACTCGACGAGGCCGCGAAATCGCTCAGAGATATCGAAGGGCAATAGACCGACCGTAAAACTGCGGCCATTCGATTCGCTGGTGCGCGCGCCCTCATCGTCCGTGCAGAGCGCCACGCGCTCGAGCGCTGCAGCGAGTTCGACCGCGCGAGTCGCCACCTGCTCGACCGCAGGTTCACGCGACGCATCAGAGAGCGTGGTCGCGTAATCACGCAGTGCCGAAACCACCGCGAGCGAGGCCGACTCCAGGTCAGCGCGCGAGGCGATCGCCGCCAGCACGGCGCTGATCGCAGCTTCGACGGCGCGAGCGGCTGTGCCGATATCCGCGAGCGAGCCGCCCGCGCGCAGCAGCGCCGCCCGCCCCTCGACCAGCGCATTCTCGATCTGGCGACTCGAAACCTGTACACCAAAGAATTGGGTGGCCAGATCCGGCAGCTGGTGCGCCTCGTCCAGAATCACCGCATCGGCGGTACCGAGCAGATCGCCGAAACCGTCTTCCTTCAGCGCAAGATCAGCGAGCAACAAGTGGTGATTGACGATCACGAGATCGGCCGCCTGCGCCTCGCGCCGCGCGGCGACTACATGGCAATCGGCGAACTCCGAACAGCGCGTCCCGAGACAGTTGTCGCGCGTCGAAGTGACCTTGGGCCAAAGTGCGTGGTTTTCATTGAAGCCCGCGACTTCAGCGAGATCACCCGTACGCGTGACGAGGGCCCAGGAGTCGATCCGCGCCATGAGCGGGTCACGTATCGCCACGCCCTCGAGTGCACCCTGCGCTGCCTCGCGCTTCAGTCGATAGGTACAAAGATAATTCGAGCGCCCCTTGAGGAGCGCCACTTTCGCAGGGGTGCCGATCGCGCCCGCAACGAGCGGCACGTCTTTGGAATAGAGTTGATCTTGCAAGGTTCGCGTGCCGGTGGACACCAGCACGCGCAGCCCCGCAAAGAGCGCCGGCACCAGATAGGCGAAAGTCTTGCCTGTGCCCGTGCCCGCCTCGACCAGCAACGGCCGCCGCGCCTCGAGCGCCGCCGCGACGGCGCCCGCCATGCGCATCTGCGCCTTGCGAGGTGTAAAGCCCGGCAAGTGCCGCGCGAGCGGGCCGGCGGGGCCGAAAATGTTGTCGATGGCCTGCATGGGGCGGGCACGCTACCCGCCCCCCAAGTCCTATACAAGACCCACCTCGCGGACCGACGCGGACAGCGCTCAGGGACGCTGCAAAATCAAGTCGTTATACTCGCGGCCTTTCCAGAATATCGACGAAAAGGGACACCCCGAATGGCCACAGCTGCAGCGACCATGCCGCCCCTGCCGACGCTCTCGAAACCGGTCACCGAGTGGGTGGCGTCCGTGCGCGAACTGACGCAGGCGGATGAGATTTATTGGGTCGAAGGTTCGGATGACGAGTACCGCAATTTCATTGAGCAGTTGCAGCACAGCGGCGAGCTGCAAAAGCTCAATGACGCGCATTATCCGAATTGCTTCCTTGCGCGTTCGCATCCGTCGGATGTCGCCCGCGTCGAACACCTGACCTTCGTCTGCACGTCCAAGCAAGAAGACGCTGGCCCGAACAACAACTGGATGGCACCCGCCGAAGCCCGCGCGAAGATGCGCGATCTTTTCAGCGGCTGCATGAAGGGCCGCACCTTGTATGTGGTGCCCTATTGCATGGGCCCGATCGACTCGCCCTATTCGCGTTGCGGCGTCGAGATCACAGATAGTGCATACGTTGTCATCAACATGATGTTGATGACGCGTGCCGGTCGCGCAGCGCTCGAGCGCATCAGCCGCGAAGGCAGCTTCGTCAAAGGTTTGCACTCGACCGGCGAGCTTGACCCCAACCGTCGCTTCATCATGCATTTTCCCGAAGATCTCGCGATCGAGAGCTTCGGCAGTGGTTACGGCGGCAACGCGCTGCTGGGCAAGAAGTGTCATGCGCTGCGCATCGCGAGCTATCAGGCGCGTAACGAGGGCTGGCTCGCCGAGCACATGCTGATCGTCGGGCTCACGAGCCCGCAAGGCGAAACGCATTACGTCGCGGCCGCGTTCCCCTCGGCCTGCGGTAAAACCAATCTCGCGATGCTGATTCCGCCCGATTCGATGCCGGGCTGGACCGTGACCACGGTGGGCGACGATATCGCTTGGCTGCATCCTGGCCCTGATGGCCGGCTTTATGCGATCAACCCCGAGGCCGGATATTTCGGCGTCGTGCCGGGCACCAACCGCAAGACCAATCGCAACGCGTTCGAGATGATTCAGCGCGACACTTTGTTCACCAACGTGGCGCTCACGGCGGACAATCAGCCGTGGTGGGAAGGTCTCGATGCCGGCTCACCGGTCATCGACTGGCAAGGCCGCCCGTTTGAACCCGGTAATGGTCCTGCCGCGCAGCCGAATTCGCGATTTACGGTATCGGCCAAGCGCAATCCACGCTACGCGCCCGAGGCCGACAGTCCGCGGGGCGTGCCGATCTCGGCCATTATCTTTGGCGGCCGTCGTCGCGGTGTTGCGCCGCTCGTTTATGAAGCGCGCGACTGGAATCACGGCGTGCTCGTTGGGGCGTCGGTCGCCTCTGAAACCACGGCTGCCGCCATCGGTCAGGCCGGCGTGCTGCGTCGCGACCCGATGGCGATGAAGCCTTTCGCAGGCTACAACTACGGCGATTATTGGTCGCACTGGTTCGCCATGGGCCAGAAGCTCCAGCATCCGCCAAAGATTTATCACGTCAACTGGTTCCGTCGCGATGGCGACGGCAAGTTTCTTTGGCCGGGCTTTGGCGACAACCTGCGTGTGCTCGACTGGGTGCTCAAGCGCTGCACCGGACAAGCCGAAGCCAACGAAACAGCGATTGGCAATCTGCCAAGACCCAGCGATCTCAATCTCGCCGGGCTCGATATTGCCGACGCTGCGCTCGATGAACTGCTGTCGATCAAAGCCGAAGAATGGCGCGCCGAAGCCGCCGACATGG
>JBJTAV010000161.1:0-11455 GCA_046091005.1 Gammaproteobacteria bacterium
AAACCGCAGAAACTGAGCTGCGAGTCGCAGAGTCGGAGGCCGCGAACGTGTTTGGGCCATTACACCCGCGTACGAGCACTACATCGTTCAACTGTCTTGTTATTTCATTGGTAAATGTGCCTCGAGACGACGGTGATTTTAAAAGGAAGCTGTCAACGTTAAGGAGAATTACCAAAGGGCTGAAGGCGTCGCTAGGGGAGCGTCATCCTCATGTCGAACGTGCAGAGCAAATTATGGGCAACTTGGAGAGGGGCGCACTCGAGTCAATGCTTGGCGATAAACAGAAGATAATCTTGAGTATGATTCTTTATTAAATAACCGATAAATATGCCTTGCACCTAATAGGGTCGTAGGGATGATGTGGTGTTGTAGTAGATAACTTGTCTTCGCTGAAGGAGATTCAAATGAACAAACATTTAACGGGTTAGTTTAAGACCGGTTCGATGCTTCTGGGGGTTTTAATTCTCTCTGCACTGTCCGGTCCACAAGCAGTTGGGAAACAATTGATTGGTCAAGGTTACTTCGACGATATCGAAACGACTATCGGCACGGCATTAGGTAATAACAGACCGTCCGATAGAGACATGATTCGGCCACCGATCATCCCGCGGATTCCCCCAAGATAGTCTCTAACGTATCCTCCACCCGCCCACAGGCGGGTGGAGGATTCACGTGACTGGAAGTTCGGAACTTGCGCAGGGGTCGGTTGTCGAGACGATCGTTTCTCGTAGCTCAACGAAAAAGTTTGCTGACACGCGGCTAGGCCGCGATCAGATAGAAATCCTGCTGACGGCCGCCGTTCGGGCGCCTGACCACGGTCAGCTAGGGCCCTGGCGTTTCACGGTTCTCGAAGGAAGTTCGCGCGGTATCTTGGGTGATGCGATGCGCGCCTCTTTGCTCGAGAAAACCCCGGATGCCGATGCTGATGTGCAGCAGCGAGAGGCCTCGAAAGCGTTTCGCTCTCCGGTGCTTATCGTCATTTCGGCGATGCCGCAGCCCCACCCGAAAGTGCCTGAAGTCGAACAACTCGTGGCAGTCGGTGCTGCCATCCAAAATCTTTGGATCGCTGCTCATTCCATGGGTCTCGGTGCTGCCTGGAAGACCGGGTCACACGCGTATAGCGCGACGGTGAAGCAAGCGCTTGGCTTGGCAACCGAAGAACAGATCATCGGCTTTTTGCACCTGGGTGTGCCGCTCTCGAAAGCGGCCGTACGACCGGCGGAGCTCACGGGAAAGGTCCGTTGGCTCTAGAGATTTTGTACACAATCATTACTCGGTAATTACGGTAGTAATTCGTATTCCAGGAAAAGTTTCGGCGAAGGTATCTTTGACTTTGTAGGAGTTGTTACACAGAAAATATAAATATGTTGCAGCAGGGGGGGGGGGGGGTGTAGTACCTGTTCCCAATGCGCGAGCAGATAGGAGAGTTTCTTTGAAGCTGTACAACCGCCTACTCGACTCGTTACCCGAAGAGCCGTGAGCCCGAATCAAAAAGTACCGAGTGCTGCAAGAAATCAGGAAGGGCGCACTGATCGGCCGCGGGGGTTCGAGTCAAAATCTTTACTTTCCTATCAACTGCGTTGTCGCAAGCAAGACGCAGAGACCACCTGTGACCAAGACGCACTTGCGCTTCGTGGGATCACAATCGGCGTTCGGATTCGAGGCGGTTTTCATACCCGCGACAGTATGCTTCGAGGCGTACGCAGTGGGAGCGGGTTACCTGTACGAAATATCACGCGAAAGCTTCGTCGCCGCGCTCGAGTTACAGCAGTCACTGCATGTGTTTCGCGCTCAGTTCACGGCACTCATCGCAGAGCGCGCTCTGGTAAACGGCGGATGTCGCGCGTTGCACAGTACGGCCGCTCGTCTTGCGAGATTGATTCTTGAGGCTCAGGACAGTTTTTTGCCGATGCGCCTTTGACGCTTACTCAGAAGGAAATCGGTGAGATGCTGTCGGTGCGACGCGAGTCGGTTGCAACTATTTTCGGCGAGTGGTCAAGTCGCGGGATTATTGAAACCAGTCGCGGCAGGTTATCTGTGCCTAGCCGCGATGCGATGTTGTCGCTGAGCTGCGCCTGCTATGAGGCGACAAAGCAGATTACGAGCACGTCGGATCAGCAGTGGCGCGATTTTCCATGGAGCCGTCGTTCATCAATTGCGGCGCAGCAGGCTGCGTGGCTCAACATTCATGCCAAGGGCTGTATTCAGACGAGCGGTGTCGAACTGACGATGACACCGTTTTCGTCGGCATAGAGCCAGTCGCCGGGGGTGAAGGTGACCCCGGCAAAACTGACGACGACATCACGCTCGCCGGTGCCTACCTTGTTGGGTCTGGTGGGGCAGATCTCGAGGGCGCGAACGGCGATTGGCATATGGCGCACGACCTCCACATCGCGAACCGCACCGTTGATAAGGATGCCCGCCCAGCCGTTGTCGCGAAGCAGCGCACCCAACATATCGCCGAACAGCGCGCGCTCGAGTGAGCCGCCGCCGTCGACGACCATGACACGTCCCGCGCCAGGGGTTGCGAGCGTCGACTTGAGCAGGGCGTTGTCTTCGTGGCAGCGGATGGTCGTGATCTGACCGTGGAATTTGCTGACTTGACCGAAGTCGCGAAAAAGCGGTCGCAGCGTCTGTACTTTGCCCGGATGCGCGTCGGAGAGGTCGCAGATGCTCGGAATCATGGTTGGCCTTCGTTGAGTATGTTATCCATTCATGACTCGATTGAACCGAATTCACGGAGTAGACGCGATGATACTGATTACGGGAGCCACTGGCCGTACCGGAAGCCACGCGGCGAAGGAACTTGCTGCGAGGGGTGTGGGCGTCAGGGCTCTGGTGCGCAACAAGGACAAGGCGGCTGCGCTGGCCGCCGCAGGGGTCGAATTGGCCTTCGGTGATGCGGCGGATGTCGACAGCCTGCGAGCGGCGATGCGGGGTGTGAGCAAAGTCGCGGTCATTCTGCCGAACGGCGAGCAACAGCTTGCCATGGAGAAACGGATTGTCGATGTCGCCGTCGAGTGCGGTGCCCAGCATATTCTGAAAATTTCCTCGATGGAGTCGCTGCCCACGGCGAAGATCGGCACGCACCGCATGCATTGGGAGTCTGAGGAGCATATTCGGTCGAAGGGCGTAGCTTGGACGATGGTACGACCGAGCTTTTTCATGCAGAACTTTCTGGCGAACGCGATCACCATCAAGACTCAGAATAAATTCTTTTATCCTTTTGGCGAGCAGGGTGCCGCCGCCATGGCTGACTCACGCGATACCGGATTTTTTGCAGCGCATTGTCTTGCAAGCGTGGGGCACGAGAACAAGAGTTATGACATTACGAGTCCTGACAAGCTGAGCTTTCATGA
The DNA here is from genome assembly GCA_046091005.1 of Gammaproteobacteria bacterium. Taxonomy (GTDB): domain Bacteria; phylum Pseudomonadota; class Gammaproteobacteria; order Steroidobacterales; family Steroidobacteraceae; genus UBA964. Next base: position 3,360 of record JBJTAV010000161.1, read on the forward strand.
GGCGGCCGCCGTGTTCAGTCGGGAGCTCGGTCGACCGATTGCCTATGTGCCGCAGGATCCTGCCGAGTACAAGGCTTATCTTGGCAAGTTTCTCGCCAGCAAATGGCATCTGGATGCGGTGTGCGACATCTTCGCCGAGATTGCGGCGGGCTATGTCGTCGAGACCACATCGACATTCAAAGAAATCACCGGCCGCGAGCCACGTGATCTCGCGAACTTCGTGCGCGAGATGCGCGCTGCCTTCACGCCCTGAACGCAGGCTGTCTGGCGCGCATGCCCCGAAATCGTGCTTCTGTTGTCGATGAGGTCGACTTCGGGCTTGTTTTGCGCGCCACGCGTTTTGCGGCCTGGAAGCATCGGGATCAACGACGCAAGGGCAGAGGACATCTGCCCTATATCAACCATCCTCTCGATCTGGCTCATGTGCTCTGGTTCGAGGGCGGGGTGCAAGATCCGGTGGTTCTTGCTGCGGCGTTGCTGCACGACACCATCGAAGATACGCAGACCTCGCTGCAGGAACTTCAGGGCGAGTTCGGCGAGCGGGTCGCGCGCATCGTCATGGAAGTGACGGACGAGCGATCCCTGCATTGGCGAGCACGCAAGAAATTGCAGGTCTCGCGCGCTCGACTTGCCTCGCCTGAGGCGCGGCAAGTCAAACTCGCCGACAAAATTTGCAATTTGCGCAGCATGATTTCCGCACCGCCCAATGGCTGGTCCGTCGAGCGTCAGCGCGCCTATTTTGACTGGGCCAAGGAAGTGGTCGATCAATTGCGAGGCGCGAACCCGGAGCTCGAGTCGCGTTTCGATCAGGTACACAAAAAACGGCCATGAAAAAAAGGCCGCGAGCGCGAGCCCACGGCCTATCGAAATCGCGCTCCGCCGCGTGTTGTGTAGCGCCGCCTGTTGCGTAGCGCGGCAGCGGTCAGGCTGCGTAGCGCTTCGCCATGGTCTCGAGCGGCAGCACCTTGATCGACGAGGCTTTGCCGGCACAACCGAAAGCTTCGTAACGCGCGACGCAGATCTCGCGCGCCGCGAGCATCGCTTCCTTCAAATATTTGCGTGGATCGAACTCGGCCGGGTCTTTGTTGAAGTGACGACGGATGGCGCCCGTCATCGCGAGACGGATATCGGTGTCGATGTTGATCTTGCGCACGCCATGCTTGATGCCCTCGAGGATTTCTTCGACGGGTACGCCGTAGGTCTCGCGCAGTTTGCCGCCGTTTTCGCGAATGACCTGCAGCCATTCTTGCGGCACTGATGACGAGCCGTGCATGACGAGGTGGGTGTTGGGGATCTTGCTGTTGATTTCGCGGATACGCTGAATTGCGAGGATGTCGCCAGTCGGTTTGCGGCTGAATTTATAGGCGCCGTGCGAGGTACCGATGGCAATGGCGAGGGCGTCGACGCCGGTCTTGGCAACGAAGTCCGCCGCCTGATCGGGATCGGTGAGCAGCTGATCGTGCGAGAGCTGACCCTCTGCGCCGTGGCCGTCTTCTTCCCCAGCCTGGCCCGACTCGAGTGAGCCGAGGCAGCCGAGCTCGCCTTCGACCGAGACACCCACAGCGTGTGCAATGCGGGTGACATGCCGCGTGACTTCGACGTTGTAATCGTAGGAGGCGGGAGTCTTGCCGTCTTCTTTGAGCGAACCATCCATCATGACGCTCGAGAAGCCTGAGCGGATCGATTGCACGCACACCGAGGGACTCGCGCCGTGGTCCTGATGCATCACGATCGGAATGTGCGGGTAGCTCTCGATGGCAGCTTCGATGAGATGACGCAGGAAGGGCTCGCCTGCGTACTTACGTGCGCCGGCGGAGGCTTGCATGATCACGGGGCTGTCGGTTTTGTCTGCCGCCTGCATGATCGCCTGAACCTGCTCGAGGTTATTGACGTTGAAGGCGGGCACGCCGTAGCCATGTTCGGCGGCGTGATCGAGCAGCTGTCGCATCGAGATCAGAGCCATTGCATGTTCCTCTGCGAATTTTTTGGATCGGGATGGCGGATATTCTAGCGAAAGGATGTGAGCGGGTCAGGCGTATCGCGGCAGTGGTGCGCCCTCGAACAAAGCATCCACCTCGAACTGACTGGCCGCCCGCTCCGCTTTTTGAACCTGGTTACGTTCGAGATGCGGGGCGAGCCCTTGGATGAAGTCGAGGGTATAGCGGCGCAAAAAGCTGCCGCGACGAAAACCCACCCAGGTGAGGTGCCGCGGGAAGAGGTGCGAGGCATCGAAGGAGACGAGATCGCCATCTTCGGTCGGATCGAGTGCCATGGCGGCTACGATGCCGACGCCGAGTCCGAGCCGCACATAAGTTTTGATGACGTCGGCGTCGCGCGCGGTCAGGGCGATATCGGGTTCGAGGCCGGCAGCCGCAAAGGCGTCGGGCAAAGAGGCGGGGCCCGTCATATTGAAGACATAAGTGACGAGCGGATGGGGTGCAAGTTTAGCCAGCGTCAGTGTTTTACTGCGGGCGAGCGGATGCTGCTTCGGCACGATGACTCGCCGATGCCATTCGTAACAGGGCAGCAATATGCAGTGCGCCAACAGCTCGCGTGCCCCCGTCGAGATGGCGATGTCAACCTGTCCCGCCGTCAGCATCTCGGCGATTTGCTCGGAGGTTCCCTGCTGCAGATGCAGTTTCACCTTCGGATAGCGCTTGCGGAATGAGTCGATAACGCTCGGCAGGACGTACCGCGCCTGCGTATGTGTGGTGGCAATCGATAACGAACCCCGCTCGGGATCGCGCGCATCCACTGACATCGTTCTGATGGCTTGGGTTTCGCGCAGCACGCGCTGGGCCCGCTCGAACACCCGATGCCCTGCAGGGGTGAGCCGCGTGAGCACGCGACCATCGCGGACGAAGAGTTCGAGTCCGAGCTCGTCTTCGAGCACCTTGGGCTGGCGGCTGACGCCTGGCTGCGAGATATGCAGCTTCTCGGCAGCCGCCGAGATGCTGAAGCCCGACTCGACGATCGCGACCAGATAGCGAAGCTGCGCGAGTTTCATCTGGACAGACTGCTCGCGCGCTCGCTGCTTGGACTGCCGATCAGTCTTCGATCAGGAAGCTGCGCAGTTGCTCCGAGCGACTCGGATGACGCAATTTGCGCAAGGCCTTGGCTTCGATCTGGCGGATGCGCTCGCGCGTCACATCGAACTGCTTGCCGACCTCTTCGAGAGTGTGATCGGTGCTGAGGTCGATACCGAAGCGCATGCGGAGCACTTTGGCTTCGCGCGGCGTCAGCTGCGAGAGCACGGCGTGCGTGGTTTCGCGCAGCGACTCGGCCGTGGCTTGATCGATGGGCGAGGCTACCGAAGTGTCTTCGATGAAATCGCCAAGGTGTGAATCTTCGTCGTCGCCGATCGGCGTTTCCATCGAGATCGGCTCTTTGGCGATCTTGAGGACCTTGCGCACCTTGTCTTCGGGCATTTCCATGCGCACGGCCAGTTCTTCGGGCGTGGGCTCGCGACCCATCTCTTGCAGCATCTGCCGCGAGATGCGGTTCAGCTTGTTGATGGTCTCGATCATGTGCACCGGAATGCGAATGGTGCGGGCCTGGTCGGCGATCGAGCGCGTGATGGCCTGGCGGATCCACCACGTGGCGTAGGTCGAGAACTTGTAGCCACGGCGGTATTCGAACTTGTCGACCGCTTTCATGAGGCCGATGTTGCCTTCCTGGATGAGATCGAGGAACTGCAGACCGCGATTGGTGTATTTCTTTGCGATCGAGATCACGAGCCGCAGGTTGGCCTCGACCATCTCTTTCTTCGCGCGCCGTGCCTTGGCTTCGCCGATCGACACCTCGCGATTGATATCTTTGATTTCGGAAATGGTGAGGTAATGGATCTTCTCGATTTCGCCAAGCAGGAGCTGCTTGTTGCGGATGTCTTCGGCGAAGCGCGCGAGCGGCGCGGACCACTTCTTGCCGGCCTTGGCGTGCTTGGCGACCCAGCGATCGTTGGTTTCGTTGCGCGGGAACGACGTAATGAATTCTTTGCGCGGCATGCCGGCGTCGCGCACGGCGATCACCATGATGTCGCGCTCGAGCTGGCGGATTTCATTGACGTGCGCACGCAGATTGCCGATGAGCGCGTCGAACATCTTCGGCGACAGCTTCAGTTCCATGAACTCGTCCGCGAGCTTCTTGCGGATTTTCTGCGTCTTCGGGTCTTCCATGCCGATCTTGGTCAACGAATCGAGCAGCTGAGCGTGCAGTTTTTGCAGCGAAGCGAAGCGTTCGGCGGTTTCGATCGGATCGGGACCGGTGTCGACGGCCTCTTCGCTCTCTTCACCGGATTCGGATTCTTCTTCGGTCTCTGCCGGGGCTGCGACCTCGACCTTGGTTGGGTTCTGCGGTTGGGCGATGACGTCCGGGGCGTTCGGGTCTATGAAGCCGGCGATGATGTCGGCCAAGCGACCGGTGCCGCCTTTCACGTTTTCGTAGGCACGGAAGATGAAGTCGTAGGTCGGCGGGTAGAGCGAGATTTGCTTGCGAACCGAGTCGAGGCCTTCTTCGATGCGCTTGGCGATACTGATTTCGCCTTCGCGAGTGAGCAGTTCGACCGTGCCCATCTCGCGCATGTACATGCGGACGGGGTCGGTAGTGCGGCCGAGTTCGGCATCGAGCGCAGCCAGTGCGGCGGCGGCTTCTTCGATGGCTTCTTCGTCGGAGGGCGCGGTGGTTTCGGGCGCGAGGATGGACTCGCTCTCCGGTGCTTTTTCGTACACCGGGATGCCCATGTCGTTGATCGTATTGACGATTTCTTCGATCTGTTCAGGATCGACGATCTCGGAGGGCAGGTAGTCATTGACCTGCGAGTAGGTGAGGTAGCTCTGCTCTTTGCCGAGGGCGATCAGCTGCTTGAGCTGCGACTGGCGCTCTTCGGGCAGCGCGAGCGGTCGGCGCTCGGGCATGGCGAGCAGCTTGCTGCCCTCGTTGCTCGCGGCCTTCGCCGCCTTCGACTTCGCGGCCTTGGTTTCGGCAGGAGCGGGCGCGGCCGCAGGCGCGGCAGCAGGTGCCGCCGCAGGTGCGGATGCCGGAGCAGCCGCCTTGGGGGCCGCCGGGGTCGCCGCGGCGAGCTGCTTGGTCTCTGCCTTGGCGGGCGTCGCCGGCTTGGCTGCAGCCTTGGCTGCTGGCGCCTTCGGTGCCGGTGACTTGGCTGCCGCCGGCTTTGCGGCTACGGCTGCCTTGGGCGCCGGGGCCTTGGCGGCCGAGGGCTTCGGTGCAGGCTTGGCTGCAGCAGGCTTGGCTGCAGCAGGCTTGGCTGCAGCGGGCTTGGCTGCAGCGCGCTTGGCTGCAGCGGGCTTGGCTGCAGCGCGCTTGGCTGCAGCGCGCTTGGCTGCAGCGCGCTTGGTGGCGAGCGGCTTGGCCGCCTTCGCTGCCGGCTTGGCAACAGGCTTGGTCGCCGGTGCCGCCTTGCGGACGGCAGTTTGGCGCGCGGGTCTCGTGCCAGAAGGAGCGTGGGTTGACGTGCTGGTGGGTGTGTGTCGGGCGTCGCCCGTGCCGGGGGAACCGAACCGAAAAGTATACGCGAAAACGCTGTTTCTGACCAGCGCCGCGCTGTCTATTCAGCGGCGAGCGGCACCGGTCGGAGCGCTGGTTCGACTCGTCATCAGCTGCTGCAGTTCCGTACGTTCTTCGGCGGACAGACCCACCGACTTTTCGCGTTCTAGCAGCGCGTCGAAGCGTCGCCGCCGCTGTTCGTCGTGCATGCGTGCGAGGGCATTACGCAGCTCCTGCAAAGCGGCCTCGTCGCCGGGGATCAGTGACTCGGCGGCGGCAAGCCGCGCAAATCGCTCGGCTTCTGGCCGATCGCGCCAACGTTCGAGCAACTGGCCTGTACTCGCGCAAGGCTGGTCGCGCAGATCGGCGATCAGCGAGCGGAGGATATCGGCGCCCGGTTCATCGAGACCTGTGAGGATGGTGAGATCGGCATCCTGCAGTCGAGTCGCAACCTTCGGGTGGTGCACGAGCGCCAGCACCGCTTGTCGCATCAGTCCGCCACGACCTGCGGTCGCTGATGACTTGCTGCCGCCTGCGTTGCTGCGACCGTCCGCACCGGGCAAGCGCGATGCGCTTTGCGTGCGTGGGCCACGGCCAGGGTCTGTTGTGGTATTCACCCAAAGCTCGCGCAGGCGCGAGGCGGGCAGGCGGATGGCCTCGGCGAGGCGCTCGACCAGCAGCTCCCGATAGACACCCTCTGGGACCTTGGCGACCAGCGGCCGCGCGAGTTCCGCGAAGCGCGCACGTCCGTCGGCGTGTGCAAGATCGACCTGCGAAGAGAGCTCTTGCACCAGATATTCGGAGAGCGGCAGCGCGGTATCGAGTCGCGCTTCGAAAGCCTCGCGGCCTTCTTCGCCGACCAAAGTGTCCGGGTCGTGGCCATCGGGCAGGAACAAAAATTTGAGTTGCCGCCCTTCGCGAATCTCGGCCAAAGAATTGTTGAGCGCCCGCCAGGCTGCGGCGCGCCCGGCACGATCGCCATCGAAGGCGAATACCACTTCGCTGACCAGTCGGAAGGCACGCTTCAGATGTTCGGGGGTGGTGGCGGTGCCGAGTGTTGCGACGGCGTAGGAAATACCCGCCTGATGCAGTCGAACGACATCCATGTAGCCCTCAACTACCATCAGTCGACGCAGCGGCGCGCGGCTTTGTCGGACTTCGTAGAGTCCGTACAGCTCGCGACCCTTGTGGAACAGCGTGGTCTCGGGGGAGTTGAGGTACTTGGGCTCGCCCTGATCGATGATGCGGCCGCCGAAGGCGATGACCCGCCCCCGCGCATCGCGAATCGGGAACATCACGCGATCGCGGAAGCGGTCGTAATAGCGGTCACCTTCGCGGCCGGCACTGCCTTCGCGTTCGATGACGAGTCCGCAGGCAAGCAGGGCTTCTCGCTTTTTTGAATCATTAGCGAAACGATTCAGCACTTCATTCCATGAATTGGCTGAATATCCGATACCAAACTTGTGGATCGTTTCGGCAGTCAGACCGCGCTCAGACAGGTAACGCGAGGCGCGGGTGTCGGCTTTCAGTTTGCCCGCCCAGTACTTGGCGACTTCACCCATGAGCTCGGCGAGATCGCCTTCGTCGCGACTGCGACCGTCGTCGGCACGAGCTTCGCGGGGGATTTCAACGCCGGCGCGCGAGGCCAGTTCTTCGACGGCTTCGGGGAAGCTGAGTCGGTCGTAGTTGATCAGGAAGCCGAGCGAGGTGCCGTGCGCGCCGCAGCCGAAGCAGTGATAGAACTGTTTATCGGGGCTGACCCAGAATGATGGCGTTTTTTCATCGTGGAACGGGCAGCAGGCGCGGAACTCGCGACCGGCTTTTTTGAGCGGCACGCGCGCACCGATGAGCTCGACGATGTCGGTACGCCCGACCAGATCGTCGATGAAATTCTGGGGAATGCGCCCGGTGTTGCGCCCGCTCATGGGCGACAAGGATACGGGTTTGGATCAGCCGCCGCCGAGCTTCGCCTTGATGAGTGCGCTGACGGCGCCCATGTCGGCACGGCCTGCGGCGCGGGTTTTGACGAGGGCCATGACTTTGCCCATGTCTTTGATGTTGGCAGCACCCGTTTCGGCGACCGCAGCAACAATGAGAGCTTCAAGCTCGGCGGCCGAGAGCTGCTGCGGCAAGTAAGCCTGCAATTGCTTGATCTCGCCGGCCTCTTTTTCTGCGAGGTCCGCCCGGCCACCCGCTTCGAACTGGCTGATGGCCTCTTTGCGCTGCTTGATCATCTTTTCGATGGCAGCAAGCACTTGCGCGTCGTCGAGCGTGATGCGCTCGTCGACTTCGCGCTGCTTGATGGCAGCCTGCAGCATACGAATAGTCGCGAGACGCTCCTTGTCACCGGAGCGCATCGCGTCTTTCATATCCTGAGTGATGCGCTCTTTGAGCGACATCGCGGGCCTCTGCGGATCTACGGGCTGAATCAGCGTGCGCGGGGCACGCTGATACGCGGCGAGGAGCGCTTCTGGTGCCGCTTCACGGCGGCCGCCTTTTTGCGCTTACGCTCTTGCGTCGGCTTTTCGTAGAATTCGCGGCGGCGCAGCTCGGTGAGCACACCGGCTTTCTCGCAGGCGCGCTTGAAGCGACGC
>JBJTAV010000162.1:0-9859 GCA_046091005.1 Gammaproteobacteria bacterium
ATCGGTGGTGAAGTAGGGATTGGTGCGATTGAAGTTGCGATGGCCGAACTCTGCAGTGCGGTCGCACTCGGCGACGATCGCTGGCAGCGCCTCGGCGCGGACAAAGCCTTTCAATACCGCACAGCCCACCGAGTCGATCGCGGCGCGCGCATCGGCGATGACGGCGTCGCGCCCTGGCCCGGGCTGATCGATCGGATATCGAGCGAGATCTATGAAGTTGCTGGCGATCGGCTGCATCACACTCATCTCTAAGTCGACGACGATTCGGAGTCCCCCAGCAGCGCGGATCGCGTAGGCGGTCAGTCCGCCAGCCCCGCGACAAAAGCCAAGCCACGATTGAGCCCTGCCAAGCTTGTGGGCGTCAAGATGACCGCGAGTCGTTCACCGTTGTCGTCCCCCGCGATCGCCGTCAGACCCATCCGCGCCGCCACCGCGCCGCATCTTTGAGTTCCCGCCAGGCGATGATGCATGCGCGCTTGGAATGCACCGCCTCGATCTCGACCGATTCGACGGGAGATCCGGGTGGCACTGGCTCGATCACTTTGGTGACGAGGAAATGCTTCTCTTTATTGCGTGGCATGACGGCTGTCCACTTCGTATGCAGCAGTTTCTTTGGGCTCAAGGCATGCGAGGCGGCGGCTGTCATGGCGAGCCCGCGAGCATCAATGCTCGCAGTCCCGCGGAACCCAAGCTCTCGAGCGTCGCCAAGTTGTTGGTCGAGATGCTCCCGGTATCACCGAAAGAATCGATCGCCCGCGAGATGCTCTCCTCGCGCAACAAGTGAAGGGTCGGGTACGGCGAACGATTGGTCGCATTGCCAATGTCATCGGGCTCGGTCCCGGCGAACTGGTACTGCGGGTGAAAGCTGGCGATTTGAATCTCGCCCTCCAGCCTCAACCCCCGCAGCAACTCATCTGCGACCTCAAGAAAATCATTGAAGTCATGGAAATCCTGCAGTGCTCGCGGATGAATCAGCAAAGTCGTCTCGATCTCGTCAGGCGATGAGGCCGCCAGGCGCTGCAACTCCATCGCGAGGTGCTCCACCAACACTTCCGGCGTCTCGGCATCGCTGGTGGCGTAGCGGATCAATCCCTTGAGCGCAGGTGCCGGCGCAAACGGACAGAGCTTGAGACCGATGACCACTCGCTCGACCCACGCGCGTGTCTCGACGATGCGCGGATCGTCAGTCTTCATTCCCACTCGATCGTCGCGGGTGGCTTGCCGGTGATGTCGTAGACCACGCGGCTCACTCCCTTCACTTCATTGACGATGCGGCGCGAGCACACATCGAGCAATTCATAAGGTAGATGCGCCCAGTGTGCCGTCATGAAGTCGATGGTCTCGACCGCGCGCAGCGCGATCACGGGATCGTGCCGCCGCCCATCGCCGGTGACGCCGACACTCTTCACGGGCAGAAACACCGCGAACGCCTGGCTCGTCTTGTCGTACCAACCAGCCTTGCGCAGCTCCTCAATGAAAATGTGATCGGCGAGTCGCAGCGTCTCGGCTGCAGCTTCGGTGACTTCGCCCAAGATACGCACGCCGAGGCCGGGGCCCGGAAAGGGATGTCGGTACACCATCTCGGCAGGCAAACCGAGTTCGACGCCGATGCGACGCACTTCATCTTTGAAGAGCTCGCGTAGCGGCTCGACGAGTTTGAGCTTCATGTGCGCAGGCAAGCCACCCACATTGTGATGGCTCTTGATGACATGCGCCTTGCCGGTCTTGCTGCCCGCCGATTCGATGACGTCGGGGTAGATCGTGCCCTGCGCCAGGAACTCGACGCGGTCTCCTGCACCACCGCCCGCAAGTTTCTTCGCCTCTTCGTCGAACACCTCGACAAACAGGCGCCCGATGATCTTGCGCTTGGCCTCGGGGTCGTTCACACCCTTGAGTTCACCAAAGAATCGCTCGGCGGCATTGACGCGGATCACGCGCACGCCCAAGTTGCGGGCAAAAATATCCATCACCGCGTCGCCCTCGCGGTGACGCAGCAGGCCATGATCGACGAATACGCAAACGAGCTGATCGCCGATGGCTTTGTGCAGCAGCGCGGCGACTACCGAAGAATCCACGCCGCCCGATAGCCCGAGCAGCACACGACCCTTGCCGACCTGCGCACGCACGCGCTTGATCGCATCTTCAATGATATTGCCGGGGTTCCAGCTCGAAGCGCAGCTGCAGATCTCGTGCAAAAAGCGTTCGTAGATACGCGTGCCCTGCCGGGTATGCGTCACCTCAGGGTGGAATTGCAGCGCATAGAAATGCCGCGCCTCATCGGCCATGCCGCCGATCGGCAAATCGGGCGTCGAGGCGATCGGCTGGAAGCCGGGCGGCAGCTCGACCACGCGATCGCCATGACTCATCCACACATCGAGCAGGCCGTGGCCTTGATCATTGACGCGATCTTCGATGCCCCGCAGCAGCGCCGAGTGATGGCGTGCGCGAATCTCGGCGTAGCCAAACTCGTGCACCGCGCCAGGCTCGACGCGACCGCCCAGCTGCGCGGCCATGGTCTGCATGCCGTAGCAGATGCCGAGCACCGGCACGCCGAGCTCGAACACGGCCGCAGGCGCTGCGGGTGCATTTCTTTGAGTGACCGACTCGGGTCCGCCCGAGAGAATGATGCCCTTCGGCTCGAAGGCGCGCACATCGGCATCGCCGGCATCCCAGGGATGGATCTCGCAATAAACTCCGAGCTCGCGCACACGCCGCGCGATCAGCTGCGTGTACTGCGAACCGAAATCGAGAATGAGAATACGGTCGGCGTGGATATCGCGTGCGGTCATGACGGTCGAAGCGCGGCGTCTAGTCGGGGCGGACGGATCAGGAGATCCGATAGTTCGGCGCTTCTTTGGTGATCGTCACATCGTGCACGTGAGACTCGCGAACACCCGCGGTCGTGATGCGCACGAACGACGGTCGTGTGCGCATCTGCTCGATACTTTGACTGCCCGTGTAGCCCATGGCGGCACGCAAGCCTCCGGCGAGCTGATGCAGGATGGCCACGACACTACCTTTGTAGGGCACGCGGCCCTCTATACCCTCGGGCACGAGTTTCTCGAGTTCGGTGGTGGTGTCCTGAAAATAGCGATCACTGGAGCCGTGACGCTGGGCCATCGCGCCGAGCGAGCCCATGCCGCGATAACTTTTGAAGCTCGCGCCCTGAAAGAGCTCGACCTGACCCGGCGATTCTTCAGTGCCAGCAAACAGACCGCCGATCATGACCGCATCGGCGCCCGCCGCAATCGCCTTGGCCACATCGCCCGAATAACGGATACCACCATCGGCAATGAGTGGCACACCCGTGCCTGCGAGCGCCGCAGCCACATTCGACACCGCCGTGATCTGCGGCACGCCGACACCTGCGACCACGCGCGTGGTGCAGATCGAACCCGGACCGATGCCGACCTTCACCGCATCGACGCCCGCCTGCACGAGTGCCTGCGCGGCCTCGGCGGTGACGATGTTGCCAGCGATCACCTGCATGTCGGACCAACGTCCCTTGATGCGCTCAACCATCTGGATGACGCCGCGAGAATGCCCGTGCGAGGTATCGACAACCACCGCATCGACACCGGCCTCGCGCAATGCGGCAACGCGATCGAGCGTGTCAGGCGAGGTGCCGACCGCGGCGCCGACGCGCAGCCGACCGCTCGCATCTTTGCAGGCGCGCGGCCGTTCGGTGGCTTTCTGAATATCTTTGACGGTGATGAGCCCCTTGAGCTCGTGGTTGTCACCGACCACCAGCACCTTCTCGATGCGGTGCTTGTGAAAGAGCTGCAGCACATCTTCGCGCGCCGCGTTCTCGCGCACGGTGACAAGCCGCTCTTTGGGGGTCATGACCGAAGTCACGGGATTGTCGAGTTGAGTTTCGAAGCGCAGATCGCGACTGGTGACGATGCCCACCACCTTCTTGCCCTGCACCACCGGCATGCCGGAGATGCCGCGCGCCTTGGTGAGCTCGAGCACCTGACGGATGGTGGCATCGGGGGTCACGGTGATCGGGTCGAGCACCACGCCGCTCTCGAATTTTTTGACCCGCGCCACTTCGAGTGCCTGCGCCTCGACCGTCATGCTCTTGTGCACGATGCCGATGCCGCCCTCTTGGGCGATGGCGATCGCGAGACGCGCCTCGGTGACCGTATCCATGGCAGCCGAAACCAGCGGCAGGTTAAGGCGGATCTGCCGCGTCAGCCGCGTGGAGAGATCCACTTCGCGGGGCAAAACCTCGGAGTACGCCGGAACCAAAAGCACGTCATCGAAGGTGAGTGCTTCCTGAAGGATACGCATGAGGGGGGGCCGTCCAATGTGGTTTGGACGGCGCATTCTACGCACCCCTCCCGACCCGGTAAACTTGCGGCTCGGGCCTGACGCCCGCCGGAGCATCCCGCCGCCTTGACTAGCCCCCGCACGACCCCCGCCGAACGCGATGTCTACAGCATCGGCCGCCTCAATCGCGAGGTGCGGATGCTGCTTGAGCACGGCATGCCGGCCGTGTGGGTGGAAGGCGAAATCTCCAATTTTTCGCGCCCAGTCTCGGGCCACTGGTATTTCACGCTCAAGGATCGGGAGGGGCAGATTCGCTGCGCCATGTTCCGTGGCCGAAACGCGCTGCTGCGCTTCTCGCCCGCCGATGGTCAGCGCGTCATCGCCCGCGGCCGAGTCACGCTCTACGAAGCGCGGGGCGATTACCAACTGCAGGTCGAGCACCTCGAGGACTCGGGGATCGGCGCCCTGCACCGCGAATATGAGCGGCTGAAGGCTCGACTGGACGCCGAGGGGCTTTTTGACCCGGAACGCAAGCGCAAATTGCCGGCCGTGCCGAGCTGCATCGGCATCGTGACCTCGCCCACGGGGGCTGCGGTGCGCGACATCCTCAATATTCTGGGTCGACGCTTTCCGGCGGCGAGCGTGGTGATCTATCCGACCGCTGTCCAAGGTCGCGATGCCGTGCCGCAAATCTTGGCAGCACTCTCGCTCGCCGCAGCGCGCGCCGAATGCGAGGTGCTCATCGTCGCCCGCGGTGGCGGCTCGATCGAAGATCTCTGGGCCTTCAACGATGAAGGCGTGGCTCGGGCACTGCGTGCGCTGCCGATGCCGGTCGTCACCGGCATTGGCCACGAGATCGATTTCACGATTGCCGATTTCGTGGCCGATTTGCGCGCGCCCACGCCCTCGGGCGCTGCCGAACTCGTGGTGCCCGATGGCGCGAGCTGGCGCGCAGGCTTCGATCGGCTCGCGAATCGACTGGTCGCCACGATGCGTCGTCAGTTACGCGATGATCTTGATTACCTCGTGGCAGTGCGCCGACGCCTTGCGCTGGCGCATCCGGGCCAGCGCCTGCGACAGAACGCGCAGCGCCTCGATGAGCTCGAGCAACGGCTCGCGAGCCACATGCACCTGTCGCTCGCCGAGCGTCGTCATGCGCTGCAGCAGCTGTCGGCGCGACTTGCACAAGCCTCGCCCGCCCTCGAGCTGCGTCGGCTCGGGCAGCGCCACGCCCTGCTCGATGCGCGCTTGCGCCGCAGCCTGCCGGCAAATCTCGAGGGTCTGCGTCAAAGACTTCTGGTGGCTGCACGCACGCTCGATGCAGTGAGCCCGCTTGCCACGCTGCAGCGCGGCTTTGCGATTGCCACGCGCAGCCGCGACGGTGCCCTGCTGCGCGATTCTGCGATGATCGAGGAAGGCGAGACCCTGGACCTTCGCCTCGGTCGTGGCGCGCTGCAAGCCAAGGTGAGCGTCAAATCTTCGGTGAAAACGCCGGGAGTCGATGAGCCATGAGAGGAGCTCACACGAAATCTTTGGTTGGCTTGATTCTTTGCCTGCTGGCTTCGCTGTTGCCTGTCACCGTCTCGGCAAATACCGAACTGCCCACCTCACTCGCTGTCCCGGGTGGCGTCGCCATCCTTGATGTACCGGGCGAGGCCGAGCGCGCGCCGGCGGTGACCTTCGATGGCAACCGAGTGATGGTGCTGCCCGGCCCCGCAGGCTGGCGAGCCATCGTCGGAATTCCGCTCGCTCGCGCTCCGGGCGCGGCCGCGATCGAGATCCGCAGCGGCAACACCATCCTGACCCAAGGCTTCACGGTAGCGGGCAAGGCCTATGCCACACAGCGCCTGAAGGTCGCCCCGAAGCACGTTGATCTCTCGCCCGAAGACGCGGCGCGCGTCGAGCAGGAGCAACCACGAATTCGCACCGCCATGGCCACGTTCACGGACGCCGCGCCCGCCACCATGAACTTTGCTTCGCCTGTCAAAGGCCCGCGTTCGAGCTCCTTTGGCCTGCGCCGCGTGTTCAATAATCAGCCGCGCAATCCCCACTCGGGCATGGATATCGCCGCGCCCACGGGCACGCCAATCTTTGCGCCCGCGCCGGGCAAGGTGATCGAGACCGGCGATTTTTTCTTTAACGGCAACTCGGTGTTCATTGATCACGGACAGGGGCTGATCACGCTCTACTGTCATCTGAGCAAGATCGATGTCGAACCGGGGACTGAAGTGAAAACCGGCGACAAACTCGGCGAGGTCGGCGCCACCGGCCGCGTCACCGGCCCCCACCTGCACTGGGGCGTTGCACTCAATCGCGCGTTCGTCGATCCGGCGTTGTTTCTGCCGGCAGCGAAACCGATCAGCCCGGGAGCGTCAGCGGCCGGGCCTTGAAGGTGGTGCGCCAGTTGGCGACATCACTGAGCATGATGTCGGAGAGGCTGCGCAGTCGCGCAAGCAATCGCTGATGTTCAAGGCGATCGGCGACCATGGCACGTCGCAAACTCGCAAGACGCTCGACCGTCACTTCGGAACGAAACCCGCCACCGGCGAAATCGCCCTGGTTGCGCACGCCGTAGATCGCCGAGCCAAGCGCGGGTAAAGCAGCGGTCGCAAAGGTCACCACCTCGGTCAGACCCACATGACCTTTGGTGCCCATCGGCAAACCGCTGAGCTTGAAAACGATCCATCCGACGCAGCCCGCCACCGTTGCACCAAACATGATTTCACCGAGACGATTGAGTCGGTGCTCGAGCTTCTGCATACGGGTCGCATTTGCGCGGTGGTACGC
This sequence comes from Gammaproteobacteria bacterium, assembly GCA_046091005.1. Lineage (GTDB taxonomy): Bacteria > Pseudomonadota > Gammaproteobacteria > Steroidobacterales > Steroidobacteraceae > UBA964. The sequence goes on from JBJTAV010000162.1 coordinate 7,060, forward strand.
GAGCTGATCGTCGATCAGTTTCACGGCATCATCGCGAACCGTACGCAAGTAATCTTCATCGACGCGTACACCCGGCAGCCCTGTCTCGCGAGCCGTCGCGCGCGTAAGCCAGCCCACCCACCCGGGGATCGCTGCGGCGTCGCGGGTCCCGGTCGTGCTGCGCAGACCGAGATCGCCCATCAGGCTCGACAGCGCAAGCGAGCGCAATTGTTCGGCGAGATGGCGATTATCCATCCAGCGCTCATGCCAACCGAGGCGTTTGCCGGCCTGGGTATTGATGAGGATCAGCGCAACGCAGCCGAGTTCAGCAAAGATCAGGGGCAGCTTGAACGCGGGCGCGAGCAAACCGGAAAGAGCAAGTACCACCGCCAAACCGGCGAGCAGGTAATTACTGACGAACCCCGAGCGGAATACCTGCCCGAAATGCGTGCCGGTCGTGTCGGCAACTTGGTAGCGGCGAGCAATGAGGGCAAAGAAATCAGGGTCAATACGACTGTCGAGCAGCGGCGCCCCCAAAGCCTCGATACCATCCACCGCGCGCACGGGCTGCAGATCACGTCTCGACAAAGAGCGCACTCCGGTCGCGGCAAGCAGGATCGGATATGCCATCGACGGCATGCCGCGGAGCGATGGCTCAGCGTGAAATTGCTGCAACATCCGCCGATCAATCTCTTGCTGCGGTGGCTCGGTGAGTGCGGCGACTACCTTGGGCAGGGTCTCAGCTGCTGCCATCTGCGGCACATCGTCGATGCCGGGCTGGTCGAAGTCCACACTTTCGAATCCAGACCAAAGAATTCGCGCAGCACCCGCTGCGTGCGTCGGCAAGTGGATCACGGGGATACGCCTGGCAATCGCCTCGGCAATCACTCGCGATGTTCCGCCGCGTCCACGGTTGGGGTCGCCATCCCACAGTGCAATCAGCAAATCACTCTGATCGAGGATGAGTCGGCCGACCGCCTCGTACGCTGCCACCTCATCCGCTCGAGCCCCGGGCAGCTCCATGACGGCACCAGCGCTGCTCAGCAAGTCGATATACGTCTGCAGGGATGGACCGGCTTCGAAATCTTTGGCGTAGTCCTCGCGCGGGAAAGGCAGGCAGGCATCGACGCGCCAGCCAGCGGCGAGAGCCGCCTCGGCAACCAAAGAATCTGCGCCATCGGCCAGTGCCGATAGCAGCCGCAATCGTGGCGGGGCAGGATCGAAGTCGGCACGATGGAGCTGTCCGACGGCGTTCAGCGAGGTCGACAACTGCGACAAGATGTTCGATACCTCTGCTCCGAGCGCTCGCAAATCAACGCCAGCGAGATTCGACGCACGATGACCTGTGATGCCTACGGCAAGCTCGAGTCGCGGGCGGGTCATGCTCATGAGTCTCGAGAGGCGTAGCGACCCGTCAATTCGCGAGTGCGCGAGCAATATCCGCGCGCCGGGCAGCGAAAGACTTGAAACGTCTGAGCGACTCCGGCATTGAGTCGAAACGCTGTGCCGCCTCGATCAAATAGGTACGTCGGCGCGCAGCATCATCACTGGCAAGGGCGGCAGCATAGAGAGTGTGGGCTTGATCACTTTTAAGAATCTGCCAATCGCTGGCTCTCTCCACGGGGTCCCGGAAAAACGCGAGCGCCGGTTGAATCACGTCGACGGCTTCGGACTTTTTGCCCTGTTGCGCAAGCGCGATGGCAAGCTCGGTGCGAACTTGGGTCTCTCGCCAGCGATTCGGATAGCTGAACGGTTGGGCCAACTTCTTTGCGGCCTCGAGGGCTTGTCGCGCATGGCGTTCCGCTGCCACCGGTTCACCTAAGAGACGGGCGGCCTGTGCGCCCTGCAGCTGCACCAAAGCGACGGTGCTGTAGTCGCCGTAATCGGAGTCTTTGAACTGCCCGGTACGCCACCGGCTCCAAAGTTCATCGGCACTCCGCCGGCTGCTTTGAAGCTTCGCGCGCTCACCACTCGCGACCGCAATCAAGCCGCGATAAAAATCGAGTCTCGCCAAATTAAAGTCGATAACGACGCGCGAGGCGCCTCTCGATTCGGTCAAACGGACATAACTCTCTGCACGGGCCAAGAGATTCTGTCCACGATCAGGATTGCCCGACTCGATGGCAAGCCACGCGGCTGAGCCGTTAAAACTCACCAGATTGGCAGCGCTGAACGCGTCAACATATTCGTCCTTGCCGATTTCGATCCCCCTTTCGGAATATCGCAGCGCATCATCAAGTCGGCCGAGCCAAGCTGATCTGACTGAAGAAACCGTCCACCCGAGCCGCAGGTTATTGCGTGATATGCCGAGACCGGCGTCAAGGTTCAGCGCGATCGCGTCAACGGTCGTCCCTTCGGCTGCGTAGGCGATCTCCTTGCGCGCCTGCAACAACTTGAATTCCAGACCAGCGAGGGTGCGCAGCGAACTCGCCTTGGCGCGCAACGCGGGTCGATGACCGGGGCGGACGGCAAGCAGTCGATCGGCGACGTCAATGCCTTCTTCGAGCAGGGCTCTGGCCTCGGTTATCGAGCCGCCGGTGTCTCGAATAGCTTCGGCCAGCAACCACGTTGTCCGCGCGTGATTCGACGCTGCACTCAAACTTTTGAGTTCCAGCGAACCAAGGTCGCGATAAATTTCCAATGCTCGCCGCAGACTCGGTTGGGCGGCCAAAAGTTCGTCAGCGCGAAGCTGAGCGAAGCCCGTTGACTGGAACAACTCGCCTTGCAGCGCTCGAACCGTCGGCGGGGTCTTACCCTTCTCGATGATCGGTCGCAGATTGTCGAGCGCGCGCAAGCCCAAGGCGACCGCAGAACCGTGGTC
>JBJTAV010000163.1:0-7095 GCA_046091005.1 Gammaproteobacteria bacterium
TGCAGCACGTGCTCGATGGGCAGCGTCGCTATCCGGTGGTGATGGCGCGCCGGGTCGCGACCCTCGCCGGTCGGCCTTCGGCTATTCCGGTCGTCCTCAACTTGACGGCCAGCCGCGAACTGACAGCCAAGGCGCTCGGGATCCCCGATCATCGCCAGACGGCACAGTGGTTCGCGACCCGCACCCGGGCCTCGATCGAACCCGAACGCGTGACCCGAGCCCACGCTCCCGTGCAGGAGCTTGTGCTGCAGGGCGATGCGGCCAGCCTGCACGACTTGCCGGTGCTGACGCAGCACGAACTCGAGCCTGGCCCATACCTGACGGCAGCCCATGCGACGACCTACGACCCCGATTCCGGGATCGACAACACCGCCATTCAGCGTTGTTGGGTTCAGGGGCCGCAGCGCATGACCTGGTTTCCTTACCCTGCGAGCCACAACGCTAGAAACTTGCGCAAATTTCATGCGCGCGGCGAGGCGGCCCCGATCGCGTTCTGGATCGGTCATCACCCGGCTGTGTTGCTCGGCACGCAGGCGAAGCTCAAATATCCCGAAAGCCACTGGGCGGCCGCGGGCGGTGTGCTCGGCAAACCTTTGCGACTCGTTCCCTCGGTGCTGCATGGCGACAAAATCATGGTGCCTGCCGATGCCGAGATCGTGATCGAAGGTTTCGTGCCGCCCGGCGAGCGGGTCGACGATGGTCCCTTCGGCGAATACACGGGCTATCTCGGCGGGCAGGTGAAGGCACCGCTGGTGGATGTCCGCTGTATCACGCGACGGCGCGATGCGATGTATCACGATTATGGCTCGGGCCTCACCGACATGCTGGTGCCTGACAACATGGTGATGGAAGGCAAGCTGTTCGAGCTCGTCAAGGCGGTGGCGCCGTCGATCGTCAACGTCCATGTGCCGACTGAGGGCCGCCGCTTTCACGCCTATCTGCAACTGCGCGAGCCGGGTCCCGGCGAGGCGCGCGATGCCTTGATGGCCGCGCTTGCCTATCGACGTGTCAAAACCGTGATTGCGGTCGATACGGATATCAATATTTTCGACAACGACACCATGCTTTGGGCGCTGGCGACGCGGGTACGCTGGGATCGTGACACGATCAGCGTGGCGGGTCTCTCGGGCTCGAGTCTTGATCCCTCGTTGCCCGAGGGTGTCTCTACGGTCAACAAGATGGGGATCGATGCGACCATTCCGCCTGCGGCCCGCGGCAAGGGGCCCGAGACCTATCCGCCGGTGGCGACGGTGCCGGCCGAGTCTTTGCGCAGGGCAGAGGCGTGGTTGAACGGCGCGGGCGATCCCGCTTGGCCAAAGTTTTGAATGATCTATACGGATGAGGAGTAATCATTTATGAGTGTATTGCTAAACCAAAAAGATTTCTTTGCCGCTCTAGAGGGGGCACGTCAGCCCAAACATGGGGGCGGCCACCCGTTCAGTCGGGCCTGGGCAGCGGGCGAGTTGTCGCGGGCGCAGCTCGGTGAATGGGCGATCCAGCACTTTTATTACATCGACCCGATTCCTCAGCAGTTCGCGGCGCTGTATACGCGCTTGCCAGATCTCGACGCCCGACAGCACCTGCTCGAAAATCTTTTGGGCGAAGAAATGCCTGCCTGTCCGGAAAAGCGCCACCCCGATTTGCTGCGTAAATTCGCGCGTGCCTGCGGCGTGAGTGACGAACGAATCTTGCGCGCCGAGCAAAATGGCGAGGTGTTGCCCACGACCCGCGCCATGCGCTCCTGGCTCTGGGAACTCTCGACCATTCGGCCGCTCGGCGAATCCTGCGCGGGCATCATGGTTGCGCTCGAAGGTCAGCTGCCGACGCTTTATCCAAAGTATGTCGCTGCCATGCACAAGATGGGGTTCAACGACGACGACCTCGAGTTTTTCATTGTTCATATCGAAGGTGATACCGAGCACGCGCATGTCGGGCTCGAACTCACCGATCGCTACGCGACCACGCCGGCTTTGCAAGAGCTCGCGATCGCTGCAGTGCGTGCCTCGGCCGAGATGCGTTTCTCGATGCTCGATGGGATTTACGCCCAGTTGGTCACTCGCAAGGCGGCCTAATCGACCGTGGCCAAGCCAGGCACGCCGGTCGCGCTGATTACCGGAGCGGCGGGCGGACTCGGCCGCGCGACGGTTGCGCGGCTGCGGGAACGTGGCATGCGCGTGGTGGCCACCGACCGCACGCTCGCCGAGATTCCTTGTGGTGCGCCGCTCACGGTGGCGAGCCTCGACGTTACCGATGAGGCTGCCATTGCCGCGATCATCGCGCGCGTCCTTGGCGAGCTCGGCAGGCTCGATCATGTGGTGCATCTGGCAGGCGTTGCCGGCAGCGGACCCCTCGACAGCGTGAGTCGCGAGGATTGGCAGCGTGTTCTCGACACCAATCTCACCTCGGCGTTTTTGATCGCCAAGGCGACCCACGCGGCGCTCGCGGCGAGCCGCGGCACGCTGACGCTGATGTCGTCCACCAACGGACTCAACGGTGGTAGCGCGCTCTCGGGTCCGGCCTACGCAGTCGCCAAAGCCGGCATCATCAATTTGACCCGCTACCTCGCCAAAGAATGGGCCGCCCTGGGCATCCGCGTGAATTGCCTCGCGCCCGGACCCATCGCGACGCCCATGGTGACCGGCCGATTTTCGCCAGAAACCATCGATCGCCTCAAAAACGCCGTGCCGCTCGGTGCGATCGGCGAGCCTGCGCACGTCGCGCATGCCATCGATTACCTCACGAGTCCGTCGGCGGCTTTCGTGACCGGCACGGTCATGAATGTGTCGGGCGGGCTGGTGCTCGACTGATGACTCAAAAGACGGCGCAAAGAAAAAGTGATGCGGTGAATGGCGCGCTGCGCTCGATTGCTTCGCCGCGCTATCACCAGGTGTACGTCACGCTGCGTACCTGGGTGCGCGATGGCACTTACAAGGCGGGTGATCGCATCCCCACCGAGCCGCAGCTCTGCGAAATGTTCGAGGTCTCGCGGATCACGGTGCGCAAGGCGATCGACAACCTTTGTCGTGAAGGCTGGCTGGTGCGGCAGCAGGGCAGGGGCACTTTCGTGCAACTGTCGGCCTCGCGCACGGCGGCCTCCGCCGATCTTGATCAGGTACGCCGTCGCGTCGCAGGGTTTGCCGCAGCCACCGAAGTGGTCGATCTGCGCATTGTCGAGATCTCGCCCGATGATGAAACTCGCGCTGCGCTAGCGCTCGAGGACGGCGAGCTCGTGCAACGTGCCACCCACGTGCGAGCCGTTCAGGGTGCGCCGCTCGGGCTCATTACCACCTATGTGCCGCTCGATGTCGCGCGTCTCGTCAATGCCGCAGAGATGGCGCGACAACCGATGTTCGAGCTGCTGGGTACCGCGGGCATCACGCTCGCGAGAGCGGATCAATATATTGGTGCGACGCTCGCGGGTGTGGAGGCAGCCAAGGCCCTCGAGATCGAGGTCGGCGCGCCGCTGTTGCGGCTGACGCGCACGGTATTCGATCGCCACGACCGACCGGTCGAGCGCGTGGTGGCACTGTATCGTGCCGACGCCTACCAGTACCACATGCAGCTCGAAGCTCGAATCTGAGTAAACGCAGTCTTCATTTAGGGGTACCCCCGCCGATGGCTATCCTTGCCCGAATTCTTTGCTTGGCAATCATTGCTGCGCTGCTGCCGACTGAAGTCACGGCTGCTGCGCCAACTACCTTTCGCGACTGCGCCGACTGCCCCGAGCTGGTGGTCGTACCTCGCGGTCGATTCATGATGGGCTCCGATGATGGCGAAGCGGGGCGCTCCGAGGGGCCGATCCACGAAGTCAAAATTCGCGCCTTTGCGCTCGCGCGCAACGAAGTCACGGTTGCCGAGTTTCGCAAATTCGTCACCGCGACCGGATATCAGGTGGCGGCGGGCTGTCGAGTGCAGTCAGACAAGGTCGTCAAAGGTGAGCGCGTGGGCTGGGATGATCGCAGCGATGCCGGCTGGCAGACGCCGGGTTTTATCGGGCCGTTCAAAGAAGACATGCCGGTCGTTTGCGTCGGTCACGCCGATGCGCGTGCCTATGTCGCGTGGCTTTCCGGAGTGTCGGGCAAGGCGTATCGACTGCCGAGTGAAGCGGAGTGGGAATACGCCGCGCGTGCCGGGAGCCGCGGCATTTACCCTTGGGGCAACAACGCCGATCTCGGCTGCGCCCATGCCAACGCCTACGATCGCAGCGCGCGTCGACAGCTCGACTTTGGTTGGGGCTATGCCGACTGCGAAGACGGCTACGCCGAACTCGCCCCGGTCGCTCGCTTCAAACCGAATGCTTTTGGTTTGTACGACATGATCGGCAACGTCTGGGAGTGGACAGCCGATTGCTATCAAGAAACGTACGACACCACGCCACGCGATGGCAGCGCGGTCGCGGGCGGCGCGGATTGCGCAAAATGGACCGTGCGCGGTGGTGGCTGGATGACTCGTCCGAGTCGCAACCGACTGACCTTTCGCGGTCGCGATCCCGTCGATGCGCGCTACAGCTATTTTGGTTTCCGTGTGGCGAGAGATTTGGACTGAGACGCCGGCTGTCGTTGCTCGCTGCCCGTAGCGTAGACGTCCCGTCTGGCAAGTCTTCGAACGAGCGATGCCTTCTGCATAATTCCAGCCGATTTTTACCGACAGGTGCCCCATGGCCGAGAAGCCCAAGAAATACGACCTGCTGATCAAGAACGTGCGTGTGGTGCGTCCACGCAAAACCACTGTCGAGAAACTCGACATCGCCGTCACCGACGGCAAGGTGGTGAAGCTTGCCAAGGGCATCGCCGCCGCCGAGGCGCGCGAAGTCGTCGATGGCAAGAACAAACTCGCATTTCCGGGCTTGGTGGACCCGCACATGCACACGGGTATCTACGGGCCGCTGTCCGAGGATGCCCGCAGCGAGAGCCTCGCGGCGGCGCAGGGCGGGGTGACCTCCAGCCTCAATTACATGCGCACCGGTGGCTATTACATGGAGCGCGGCGGGCCCTATGCCGAGGTCTATCCCGAAGTGCTGGCGGCTTCGAAGGACAACTTCTGGGTCGATTACGCTTATCACCTCGCGCCGCTCGATCGCACGCACATTGGCGAGATCGACATGCTGATCAACAAATTCGGCGTGACGTCATTCAAGATTTTCATGTTCTACGGCGGTTACGGCCTGCACGGTGCCTCGAACTCGCAGCGCGAATTTTTGATGATCGGTGAAGACGAGAAGTACGATATCGCGCACTTCGAATTCGTCATGCGTGGCGTGCACCGCGCCATGTTGCGCAACCCCAAGATCAAAGATTCCATCTCGGTCAGCCTGCACTGCGAGCTTGCCGAGATTTTGAGTGCCTATACGCGCATGGTCGAGGGTGGGGCGAAGGTCACCGACCTTGACACCTATCTCACGGGTGAGACCCGCGACCCCGAGTGCATCGACTGCCTGCCCCTCTCGGGCTTGCGCGCCTACAGTGCGGCGCGGCCGCCGCACTCCGAGGGGCTCGCGATCACGATCGCGTCATATCTCGCGCACGAGACGAACTGCCCCAATATCAATCTGCTGCATCTGACCTCGCGCAAGGCGGTCGAGGCGGCAATGAAAATGAAAAAGGCGTTCCCGCACGTCAATTTCCGCCGCGAGGTGACCATTGCTCACCTTTGCCTCGACTACGATGCCAAGGTCGGCAATCTCGCCAAGGTCAATCCGCCGATTCGCTCGCGCGCCGACGTCGAATTTCTTTGGGAGGCGCTGATCGACCGCGAGCTCGATTGGGTCTGTTCCGATCACGCCTGCTGCCGTGCTGAAATGAAGCTTGGCAAGAAGGACAAAAAGAACATCTTCATGGCGAAGTCCGGTTTCGGGGGCACCGAATTCATGCTCTCGGCGCTCATTACCGAGGGCAAGCCGCGGGGTCTGTCGTACAACCGCATCGCTGAACTGACCTCTTGGACGGCTGCGCGCCGCTTCGGGCTCAAAGGCAAAGGCGACATTGCGCCCGGCTTCGACGCCGATATCGTCTTGGTCGACCCGAACAAGAGCTTCGTTGCCGGCAACAAGACGTCCGAATCGGACCAGGGTTATTCGGTGTTTGAAGGCAAGGAGATGTCGGCGACGGTCACCAGCACTTATCTGCGCGGACGACTGATCTATGACAATGGCAAGCCGGTCGGTAAGCCCATGGGGCAATACCTGCATCGACCCTACGGCTGAGAGTAACGCGCGGTAAGATAGCGCCAGTTTTTCATCCAGGAGCGATTCCATGACCATCAAGGCCGGTGACAAAATGCCCGCGGGCACGTTCAAGCAGATGACTGCCGAGGGTCCGAAGGAAGTCAGCGCTGATGCGCTGTTCGCCGACAAGACCGTGGTGCTGTTCTCGGTGCCGGGTGCTTTCACCCCGACCTGCGATGCCAAGCACCTGCCGGGCTTCGTGCAGCACGCCGACGCATTCAAAGCCAAGGGCGTCGACGCGATCGTGTGCGTGTCCGTCAACGACATGTTCGTCATGAATGCCTGGGGCAAGGCCAGCAATGTTGGCGACAAGGTGGCGATGCTCGCCGACGGTAACGGCGACTACGCACGCGCGCTCGGTCTCGAGCTCGATGCACGCGGCTTCGGCATGGGCATGCGCGGTCAGCGTTTTGCGATCATTGCCAAGAACGGCGTCGCCACGCACGTCAATATCGAGGCTCCGGGCAAGTTCGAAGTTTCGAGCGCCGAGTACGTTCTCGGTCAGCTTTGAGCGACCGCAACCAGCGCATCACGTTAGCATGTAGTCCTCGGGGCCTTCCGGTCCCCGAGGACTTCGGTGCTGATCACACGGCCGTCCCCGTTCCGGGCGATGGTCAATTTTTATCGCGAACGATTTATCTCTCGCTCGATCCCTACTACCGCAACGTTATGAAGAACAGCCAGATCTACCAAGATCGGCTGGCCCCTGGCGGTGTGATGGTGGGCGAGACGATCGCCGAGGTGCTTGAGTCGCGGCATGCCGACTACAAGCCCGGCGATATCGTTGCGGTACGCAATGGTTGGCAGCAGTACGCGCTCAGCACGGGGCAGGGCGCACGTCGCATCGATCCTGCGATGGCGCCGATCGCCAG
>JBJTAV010000164.1:0-8795 GCA_046091005.1 Gammaproteobacteria bacterium
CGCTTCAGCGTTTCTTTGATGGAGGCGAACAGGACTTCCTCTTCTTCGCTGCCCGGGTTGGTGAGCACCGAGAGATCGGTCTCGGCCTTGGTGCCGAGGTGCAGCAGCAGCGTGGCATCGCCGCCATCGTCGAGGATCATGTTCGAGTAGCCACCATCGGCCCATTCGAAGATGCGGTGCGTGAAGTCCCAATATTCTTTGAGCGACTCGCCCTTGTAGGCGAACACCGGCGTGCCGTTGACGGCGATCGCCGCGGCCGCGTGATCCTGGGTGGAGAAGATGTTGCACGAGGCCCAGCGCACCTGCGCGCCGAGCGCCTGCAGCGTCTCGATGAGCACGGCGGTCTGGATGGTCATGTGCAGCGAACCGGTGATCCGCGCGCCGCGCAGCGGCTGCGTGGGCGCGAATTCTTCGCGGATGGCCATCAGGCCGGGCATTTCGGTTTCGGCGATACGAATTTCTTTGCGGCCCCAATCGGCGAGCGAAAGATCAGCCACGTGGGAATCGCCCTGGGCGGGCTTGACGACAGCGTTCATTGCGGACTCCGTTAATCTTTGGTTGAAGATTGACGGGCGCCGTTGACGTTGTCGAACCTTCCGCGAGCCTGGCACCGGCCAACCCGGTGCTGCAGCGCCCCTCGCGGAACGGTCTGCGGATTATGCCTTCTTTCGACGCCCCTTGCCACCCAAGCCAGCGTCCGCCGCGAGCGCAGCGGCTTTGTCGGTGCGCTCCCAGCTGAAGTCGTTGTCGGTACGGCCGAAGTGCCCGTAGGCCGCCGTCTTCTGATAGATGGGGCGAGCGAGGTCGAGCATCTCGCGCAGGCCGTAGGGCGTGAGGTCGAAGTGACGATCGACCAGACTCGTCAGCTCTTCGCGCGACACCTTGCCGGTGCCGAAGGTTTCGACCATCACGGAGGTCGGTTTGGCGACGCCGATGGCGTAGGACACCTGCACTTCGCAGCGGTCGGCAAGCCCCGCGGCCACGATGTTCTTGGCCACGTAGCGCGCCGCGTAGGCCGCCGAGCGGTCGACCTTCGAGGGGTCTTTGCCCGAGAACGCGCCGCCGCCGTGGCGGGCAAAGCCGCCGTAGGTGTCGACGATGATCTTGCGCCCGGTCAGGCCGCAGTCACCCACCGGACCGCCGATGACAAAGCGACCGGTCGGGTTGATATGGAACTTGGTGCCCTTGTGCAGCCACTTCTTCGGCAGCACCGGCAGAATGATTTCTTCGAGCACGGCCTCGCGCAGTTTCTTGGTCGACACATCGTCGCTGTGCTGGGTAGAGAGCACCACCGCGTCGATGGCGACGGGGCGGTCGTTTTCGTAGCGCCGCGTGACCTGGCTCTTGGCGTCCGGACGCAGCCACGGCAGTTTGCCCTGTTTGCGCACTTTGGCCTGACGCTCCACAAGGCGATGCGAAAGCGTGATCGCGGCCGGCATCAGCACGTCGGTCTCGTTGGTGGCAAAGCCGAACATCAGACCCTGATCACCCGCGCCTTGTTCACGCGGATCTTTGCGATCGACACCCTGGGCGATGTCGGCCGATTGCTTGCCGATGACGTTGAGCACGCCGCAAGAAGCACCGTCAAAGCCCATGTCGGAAGAGTTGTAACCGATGCCGAGCACGGTCTTGCGCACGATGGCTTCGATATCGACCCAGGCGTTGGTCGTGACCTCGCCGGCGACGATGGCGACGCCGGTCTTCACCAAGGTTTCGACGGCCACGCGACAGCGCTTGTCCTCGGCGAGGATGGCGTCAAGGATGGCGTCGGAGATCTGGTCGGCGACTTTGTCCGGGTGACCTTCGGAGACCGACTCGGAGGTGAACAGGTAGCTATTGGCCATGGGGGATCTCGAAAAAAAATTAATGGGCGAATGGCAAGCGAAAAACGGCGCGGATTATAGCGATTAATCGTCGTGCTGCAGCGTTGATGCGGGCCTTTTTCGTTGAAAAAGCCGCCTGCGGTGATGGACAATTGCGGTTTCCTGAAAACAATCCGGGTATCGCATGTCTTCACGTCGCCTCCTCGCGAACGCCGTTCGCGCGCTCTCCATGGATGCGGTGCAACGTGCCGCCTGTGGTCACCCGGGTGCGCCGATGGGCATGGCGGACATCGCCGAGGTGCTCTGGCGCGACACCATGGAATACAACCCGGCCAACCCGCGCTGGGTCGACCGCGACCGCTTCGTGCTCTCGAACGGCCACGCTGCGATGCTGCTGTAGTCAGTGCTGCGTCTGTCCGGTCATCCGCTCTCGCTCGACGACATCAAAGATTTTCGGCAGCTTGGCTCACGCACCGCCGGGCATCCTGAGCACGACCCCACGATCGGCATCGAGACCACGACCGGGCCGCTCGGGCAGGGCATGGCGACGGCGGTCGGCATGGCGCTCGCCGAGCGTTTGCTCGCCGCCGAGTTCAATCGCCCGGGTCATGAGATCGTCGATCACCACACCTACGTGTTCATGGGTGACGGTTGCATCATGGAGGGGATCTCGCACGAGGCGGCCTCGCTTGCCGGCACGCTTGGTCTCGGCAAGCTGATCTGCGTCTGGGATGACAACGGCATCTCCATCGACGGCAAGGTCAAAGATTGGATGGGCGATGACACGGCCAAGCGCTTTGCCGCCTATGGTTGGCAGGTCATTGCCAATGTCGACGGGCATGACGGCGAGGCCATTGCCAAGGCACTGAAGCGTGCGCGAGCCAATCGCAAGCAACCGACGCTGATCTGTGCGCGCACAGTCATCGGTTACGGCGCGCCCAACAAGCAGGGCACGAAGTCCACGCATGGCGAGCCGCTCGGTACCGAAGAAATCGCGGCGACCCGCGCGGCACTTGGCTGGACGCACGAGCCCTTCGTGATCCCCGCAGAAATACGCGCGGCCTGGGATCAGCGCGAGCGCGGTACCCGCGCCGAAAAGGCCTGGCGTCGCCGCTTCAATCGTTACCAGCGCGAGTTCCCTGAGCTCGCAGCCGACTTCACGCGTCGCCTGCAGGGCGAGCTGCCGACCGGCTGGCCGCAATTGCGCGATGCGGCACACGCCGCTGCAGCAGGGGTCACCGCGGCGCAGGCAACGCGGGCGTCTTCGCAGGTCATTCTCAATGCCATCGGCCCCGGCATGTCGGAGCTTCTCGGCGGCTCGGCCGATCTCACGGGTTCAGTCAATACGCTGCGCAAAGATTCCAAACCGGTCACGCCGGCCGACGTGTCGGGTAACCACATTTATTACGGTGTGCGCGAGTTTGCGATGACGGCGATGATGAACGGCCTCGCGCTGCACGGCGGGTTCATCCCCTACGCCGGCACCTTTCTGGTGTTTTCGGATTACGCGCGCAATGCCGTGCGCCTAGCCGCGCTGATGCATCAGCGCGTGCTGCTCGTATACACGCACGACTCCATCGGCTTGGGTGAAGACGGGCCGACGCATCAGCCGATCGAACATCTTGCGAGCCTGCGCGCCATGCCCAACCTCGGTGTCTGGCGCCCCTGCGATGCCGCTGAAACTGCGGTGGCGTGGCTTGCGAGTGTGGAGCGCCAGCACGGACCGAGCTGTCTCGTGCTCACGCGGCAGGCGTTGCCGCAACAGGCGCGCAATGCAGCGCAACAGGCGGCCATTGCCAATGGCGGCTACGTGCTGATCGAACCGGAACTCGCCGCAGGGCAGTTGCCCGAGGTCATCGTGATTGCCACGGGCAGCGAGGTGGCGCCCGCTGCCGATGCCGTGCGCGCTGCCAATGCCGCAGGACGGCGCGTGCGTTTGGTGTCCATGCCGGCAACCGATGTTTTTGATGCACAGGATGCGGCGTGGCGCGAACATGTGTTGCCGCGGGCGGTCGCGCGCCGTATCGCGGTCGAGGCTGCGGCCTCGCAGAGCTGGTGGAAGTATGTGGGCAGCGACGGTCGCGTGCTCGGCATCGATCGCTTCGGTGCTTCGGGCAAGGCGTCCGCGCTATTCGAGCATTACGGGCTCACGACGGCGCACATCAGTCGGGCAATCGACGAGGTTTTGGCCAGCTGAGTGCTGGCGCACTGCGCTCGCGAGGGTGAGCGCAGCAGCTTATTCGATCCGGATTTTTTACAAACGACATCGACAGAGGACTAGCGAATCATGGCAATCAAGGTTGGCATCAATGGTTACGGTCGCATCGGACGCAACGTGCTGCGCGCGCTCTATGAGAGCGGGCGTACCAAAGAAATCCAGATCGTCGCCATCAACGATTTGGGCGATGCCAACACCAACGCCCACCTGACGCGTTTCGATACGGCGCATGGCCGCTTTCCGGGCCAGGTGAGCGTCGACGGAGATTCCATGGTGGTCAACGGTGACCGCATCCGCGTGCTCGCGCAGCGTGACCCGGCAAAGCTGCCGTGGGGTGAACTGGGCGTGGATATTGTTCTCGAGTGCACCGGACTCTTCACGAGCAAGGCAAAGGCCGCCGCGCACCTTGCGGGCGGCGCGAAGAAGGTCGTGATTTCGGCACCGGGTGGCGACGATGTCGATGCCACCATCGTCTACGGCGTCAACCATCAGAACCTGAAGTCCTCGTTCACGGTCATCTCCAACGCCTCGTGCACCACCAATTGCCTCGCGCCGATGGCCAAAGTTTTGCAGCAGAACATCGGCATCGAGAGCGGTCTGATGACGACGGTGCATGCTTACACCAACGATCAGGTGCTCACCGACGTCTATCACTCGGATCTGCGTCGCGCGCGCTCGGCCACCATGTCGATGATCCCCACCAAGACGGGGGCCGCGGCGGCGGTCGGTCTCGTGCTGCCCGAGCTCAAGGGCAAGTTCGACGGCTTCGCGGTTCGCGTGCCCACCATCAATGTGTCGCTGGTCGATTTGACCTTCACGCCTAAGCGTCCGACCTCGGTCGCCGAGATCAATTCTTTGATGAAGGCGGCCGCCGAGGGTCCGCTCAAGGGCGTGCTCGCCTACACGGAAGAGCAGCTGGTCTCGGTCGACTACAACCACGATGCGCATTCCTCGAACTATGACGCCACCATGACCAAAGTCATCGGCGGCAATCTCGTCAAAGTTTGTGCGTGGTACGACAACGAGTGGGGTTTCTCGAACCGCATGCTCGACACCACGGTCGCTTGGGCGAACGCGGTTTGAAGGAGTTGTCGTCGATGAAACCGTTGCGGATGGCCAATCTCGATCTCGCGGGCAAGCGTGTGCTCATCCGCGAAGATCTCAACGTGCCGGTGGAAGCGGGTGCGATCACGAGCGATGCGCGCATCCGCGCCGCCTTGCCCACCATTCGCGCGGCGGTCGCGGCGCGTGCGCGGGTCATCCTGCTCTCGCACCTCGGCAGGCCCAAGGAAGGCGAATTCTCGGCCGAGAACTCCCTGGCCCCCGTTGCGGCTCGGCTGCAAGAACTGCTGGGTCAACCCGTGCGTCTCATCGCCGATTGGTTGAGTGGTGTCGCTTGCGAGCCCGGTGAGGTGGTGCTGTGCGAGAACGTGCGCTTCAACAAGGGCGAGAAAAAAGATGACGAGACTTTGTCGCGACGCATGGCCGATCTTTGTGATGTGTTCGTGATGGATGCCTTCGGCACGGCGCACCGGGCCGAGGCGAGCACGCATGGGGTGGCGCGCTACGCGCCTGTTGCCTGCGCCGGTCCGCTGCTCGTCGGCGAACTCGAAGCGCTCGAGCGTGCACTTGCCAAACCGGCGCGACCCTTGGTGGCGATCGTCGCCGGCTCGAAGGTGTCGACCAAGCTCACTGTGCTCGAGTCGCTGCTCGGCAAGGTCGACAAGCTCATCGTGGGTGGCGGCATCGCCAATACGTTTTTGGCGGCGACGGGTGTAGCCGTCGGCAAGTCGCTGCACGAAGCCGACATGCTCGACACCGCCCGGCGTTTGCTCGATCAGGCGAAGGCCAGGGGTGCCGAGATTCCGCTGCCGGTCGATGTGGTGGTCGCGCCAGAATTTTCAGTCACTGCGCCCGCGACGGTGCGTCCGGTCGGCGAGGTGGGCGCGAGCGAACTCATTCTCGACATCGGGCCTCACACGGCCGCGATGCTGGCCGATTCTTTGCAGTCGGCGGGGACCATTCTCTGGAACGGTCCCGTGGGGGTGTTCGAGTTCGACCAGTTCGGCGAAGGCACCAAGACCATCGCGCTCGCCATTGCCCGCAGCTCGGCGTTTTCTTTGGCGGGCGGCGGTGACACGCTGGCGGCCATCGAAAAGTATGGCGTGGAGAGCGGAATCTCCTACATCTCCACTGGCGGCGGAGCCTTTCTCGAGTTCGTCGAGGGCAAAACTTTGCCCGCAGTGGCGGCGCTCGAAGCGCGGGCGTCGGGGCTGTGATGCGTCGTACCAAAATCGTGGCGACCCTCGGGCCGGCCACCGACGAGTTGGATGTGTTGATCGAGATGTGTCAGGCCGGGCTCGATGTTGCACGCCTCAATTTTTCGCATGGTACGCAGCAAGATCATCTGCGTCGTCTCGAACTGCTGCGTGAGGCGACGCGCCGAACCGGGCGCTACGTCGCCATTCTCGGCGATTTGTCGGGACCAAAGATTCGCATCGAGAGCTTCGTGACGGGAGCCGTGCAACTCGTCGAAGGCCAGCCCTTCGCACTCGATACGGCGCTCGACAAGAAAGCCGGCAACGAGCGTGAGGTGGGCGTCGCCTACAAGGAGCTGGTGGTCGATGTTGCGGCTGGCGACACGCTGCTGCTCAACGACGGCTTGATCGTGCTCGAAGTGCTCTCGGTGCAAGGCACGCGTATCGAGACGCGCGTGGTTGCAGGGGGCGAGCTCTCGAATCGCAAGGGCGTCAATCGCAAGGGCGGCGGCATTTCAGCGCCAGCGCTCACCGACAAAGACCGCGAGGACATCGTGTTCGCGGCAGCACAGGGGATCGACTACGTCGCGCTGTCGTTCGTGCGCGATGCCGAAGATTTGCATCAGGCGCGTGCTTTGCTGCGCGCCGCCGGCGGAAATTTCACACGACTCGTGGCCAAGATCGAGCGTCATGAAGCGGTCGCACAGCTCGCGGGCATCATCGATGCCACCGACGTGGTGATGGTTGCGCGTGGCGATCTGGGTGTCGAAATGGGTCACGCGGCGCTCACGGGTTTGCAGAAGACCATCATCCATGAGACGCGGATGCGCAATCGCATCGTGATCACGGCCACGCAGATGATGGAATCGATGATCCAGAATCCGGTGCCGACTCGGGCCGAGGTGAGCGACGTCGCCAATGCCGTGCTTGATGGCACCGATGCCGTGATGCTCTCGGCCGAGACGGCGACCGGCAAATATCCGGTGAAGGCCGTTGCAGCGATGGCCGAGGTCATTCAGGGTGCCGAGACGTATCACCTGTCGCAGAGTCGCCCGCGCGAGCGCTCCGACATCACTTTCACCCAGAGCGAAGAGGCGATTGCGCACGCGGTGATGTACACCGCGAATCATCTCGATGTGCGGGCGATCGTGGCGCTGACCGAGAGTGGCGCAACAACGCTGTGGATGTCGCGCCTGCGCTCGGATATCCCGATTTACGCTTTCACGCGGCACGAGGCCACTCGTCGGCGGGTGACTTTGTACCGGGGCGTTTACCCGGTTTCTTTTGATGTTCAGCCGGATGACAATGTCCCGCTCCCACAGCGGGTGTTCGACATGCTGCTCGATTTGCGCATTGTCGATGAAGGTGATCAGATCATTCTGACCAAGGGTGAGTTGAGCGGCGTGCAAGGAGGCACGAATTCCATGCAAATTTTGAGGGTGCATCGCGCCTGAGGCGCAGCCTGCTGATGCGCAGAGTTCTCATCGTCGGGTTGATCGCCGTCGGCGTCATCGTCGTGGGTTCATGCGCCACGGCTTGGTGGCTGCTGCAGGGTTCGCTGCCGCAGCTCGACGGGCGCGCGTCGCTTGCCGAGGGTGGTCCGCGAGCCGAGGTTACTATCGAGCGTGACGCCGATGGCATCGCCACGGTTCGTGGCACTGATCACCACGATGTGGCGTACGGTCTCGGCTACGCCCATGCCCAAGATCGATTTTTCCAGATGGATCTGGCGCGACGCTTGGCGGCGGGCGAGCTCTCGGGTCTGCTCGGCGCGAGTGTTGTCGAACAGGACGAGCGCGCCCGCATTTTCCGCTTGCGCGCCGTGGCAAGACGCGTGATGGCTGATGCCACGCCAGCGCAGCAGGCCTGGATGCAGGCCTACGCCGACGGCGTCAATGCGGGCCTCGAATCTTTGAGCGTTCGGCCTTGGGAATATTTGTTGTTGCGGCAAAACCCCGAGGCTTGGCGAGCCGAGGATTCAGTCCTCGTGATCCACTCGATGTGGTGGTTTTTGCAGTATCAGGTGCTCGTCGACGATATCTCCCGACATGAAATTACCGCCCGTATCGAGCAGCGCGTTGCGGCTGCGACGCGCGACGAGGCCGATTCGACGCAGGCTGCTGCAGTGATGAAGTTCCTGTTCCCGCGCGGTGACGAATGGGACACACCCAATTTCCAGACTTTGGCCGAGCAGACGGCGGCGAATGGTGGCATGCCCTATGCGGCGCCCGAAGTGCCGGCGCCCGACCTGATCGATCTGCGCAGTTCCAAGCGAGGTGATCCGGCCAAGCTTGCAGCGGCGAACGCATTGCAGGGCACTGCGCCGTTGTCGCGCGAACAGGGGTTGCCCGGCAGCAATGCCTGGGCTGTTGACGGCAGACACACGCAAAGTGGCGCCGCACTGATTGCGGGCGATATGCATCTCGGGCTGCGCGTGCCGGCGACGTGGTATCGCGCCCGTCTGCAAGTGGCTACCGAACCGACCGAGGCCAACGG
>JBJTAV010000165.1:0-20025 GCA_046091005.1 Gammaproteobacteria bacterium
ATCCACAACGATGCACAGCACACGCCCGTGTTTTCGAAATCGACCGCCATATCGGCCGCGAACTTGTCGACGCCGACTTTCTGCGCGCCATAGGCAGGGCCGTGCATGTAGCAGGCGGAGCCGAACGACGATGAGAAGGAGGTCAGCCCCTTGCCCTGTCGCACCATGATGGGTGCGGCGTAGTAGCAGGCGTAGTACGCGGATTTCAAACCGACATCAAGGATCCGCACGAGATCGACCGAACGCTTCCAAAAGGGCTCGGGCAGGATGAGATCGTCATGTATGAAGGTGACGTTGTTGTGCAGGATGTCGATGCGGCCCTGCTCGCGCTCGACCTGCTTGATGAGCGCCTCGATCTGCGCAGGCTGCTCGTGATCACACACGACGGCGATGCCTTTGCCGCCCGCAGCCGTGATCTCATCCGCGGTGCGCTGCACCGTACCGCCGAGAAAGTGATCTTCCTCGCGCGTGCTGCGCCCGGTGACATACACCGTCATGCCCTTGTCGCCGAGCGCAAGTGCAATCCCCTTGCCTGCCCCGCGGCTTGCACCGGTGACGATGGCGACTTTCGGTTGGTAATCGGACATGGCTGTTCTCCTGCTATGAGCGTCGTGCAAGATCGAGAAAGATCGGTTTTTCGCCGCCGCCGTGCACGGCGATCTGCGCGCCGCTGACATAGGCCGCAAGGGGCGAACAAAGAAAAAGGCAGGCATCGGCGACATCTTGTGGCTCGCCCATGCGACGCAGTGGCAACATCTCGCCAATGCGCGCTACGCCTTCGCTGCCACCGTAATGCGCCAATGAATTTGGCGTCGCGACCAAGCCGACGATGAGTGCATTGACGCGAATATTCTTTGGCCCCCACTCCATCGCCAGCGACTCGGTGAGATTCACGAGGCCGGCCTTGGCGGCGCCGTAAGCCGCACTCCAAGGTGAGGCGCGCACCGCCGAGACACTCGAGATATTGACGATGGAGCCGCCTTGCGGCTGCTGGTGCATCACCTGAAAGGCCGCCTGGCTCATGAAAAAAGGCGCCGTAAGGTTCAACTGGATGATCTTCTCGGTGAGTGCGGGGTCGGCCTCGGCCGAGGGCACCTCGGCGCTACCGCCGGCGTTGTTGATGAGCGCGTCGAGCCGACCGTGCTTGGCCACGACCCGATCAACCAGCGATCGGCAGTCGGCGGCCTTGCGCACATCGCAACTAAAGTACTCGACCGTCCGGTCGGCAAACCGCGGCAGCTCCGCAGGGGCGCGACGCGAGCAGGCGATCACCGTCGCCCCCGCCTGCAAAAACCGCACGCTGATGCCCGCACCGATGCCGCTGACGCCGCCGGTGACCAGCACCACCTTGCCGGTGAAATCGAGTACCCCGTCCAGTTGACTGCCCCACATGGCGAATGCGTAAAAAAATGCTATGTTATTTACGCGTAACGACAATTCTATTACCAATTCATACGTCGGTCGCGAATTTTTCGACGGGGGTCAGCGACGAATCATGCAACCGAAGGGCCTCAACACCCTGCCGGGCGTCCTCGCTCGGGCTGCAGCCGTGTATGGCGGCTCGATCGCCATCGAGGACGGCGCACAGCGCCTAAGCTTCGTGGAGCTGAAGTCCCTCGTCGATCAAGCCGCTGCAGCGTTTGTCGCCTCCGGAGTTCAGGTCGGCGATCGCGTGGCCATCTGGGGTCCGAATGCCGCGAGCTGGATCATTGCGGCGCTCGGCGCGCAGTCGGCAGGCGCTGCCATTGTCCCCCTCAACACTCGACTCAAAGGTCGCGAAGCGGGCTACATCCTGCGTCGTAGCGGCGCGCGCATGCTCTGCCATTCGAGCCGCTTTCTGGGGATCGATTTCGCTGATCTTTTACAGGACGAGTCATTGCCCGAGCTGCATGAACTCATCGAGCTCGACTCTGCCGCTTGGGGGAATTTTTTGACGCGCGCCACGCCGCAGTCGAAAGTCGAAGTCACCACGCGACTCTCGACACAGCGACCGCAAGATCTTGCCGATGTGATGTTCACCTCCGGAACGACCGGTGCGCCGAAGGGCGTGATGGCAAGCCACGGGCAGAATGTTCGCGTCTTCGGCGAATGGAGCTCCATCGTCGGACTCGGCCCGCAAGATCGCTATCTCATCGTCAATCCGTTTTTCCATGCCTTTGGTTACAAGGCCGGCTGGCTATCCTGCCTGCTCACGGGGGCGACCATCCTGCCGATGGCTGTCTTTGACGCCGCAGAAGTCATCCGCCGGATCGCGGCCGATCGCATCAGCGTGCTGCCGGGGCCACCCACGCTCTTTCAGTCGATGCTCGCGCATCCCGCGCTCGATCGCGCGCGCACCTCGAGCCTGCGTCTCGCGGTCACGGGCGCCGCCAACGTGCCAGTTTCTTTGATTGAAAGAATGCGTGACGAGCTCGGCTTCAAAACCGTGGTCACAGGCTATGGGCTCACCGAATCGACCGGTACGGTCAGCATGTGCCGACCTGGCGATGATCCGCAAACCATCGCGCAAAGCTGCGGCGCTCCGCTCCCTGGCGTCGAGGTCAAGGTGGTCGACGAAGCCGGTCGCGAGCTGCCGCGGGGCCTCGAGGGTGAGCTGTGGGTGCGCGGCTATAACGTGATGCAGGGTTATCTCGATGACCCCGAGGCCACCGCTGCGGCCATCGACAGCGAAGGCTGGCTGCACACGGGTGATATCGGCACCATGGATAGCCGTGATTACCTGCGCATCACCGATCGCAAGAAAGACATGTTCATCACCGGCGGTTTCAATTGTTACCCCGCGGAGATCGAATCTTTGATCAGCGCCCACCCTGCCGTGGCGCAGGTCGCCGTGGTCGGCATCGCCGATGAGCGCTTGGGCGAAGTCGCTGCCGCCTATGTGGTGCTGCGTCCGACGGCAAAGCTCGAACCGGCTGATTTCATTGCCTGGTGTCGCGACAACATGGCCAACTACAAAGTACCGCGGCGCGTGCATTTTGTTGATCAACTGCCAACCACGGCTTCGGGGAAAGTACAGCGCTACGCGCTGCGCGACACCCACGACGGCGCGCGCAACGCTTGAGCCCCAGCATGACCCGCCCCTGGTTCTCGCAAGTCGAGCAAGTCCAAGTCATCGACGATCCCGAGGCCTTCCACTGGGATCTCGATACGGATTTTTTGGTGGTGGGTTCCGGCGCGGCGGGCGCCAGCGCCGCCGCCGAGGCGAGCGAGCAAGGCCTGCGGGTCACCATGATTGATCGGTATGCGGGTGGCGGCGCGAGTGCGGCCAGCGGCGGCGTGCTGTATGCGGGCGGCGGCACGGCGATCCAGCGCGCAGCGGGTGTCGAGGATAGCCCCGAGAACATGCTCGCCTATTTGTCGATGGAAACGCGCGGCTGCGTGACCGAGTCGACCTTGCGCCGATTTTGCGAACAGAGCGCCGAGACCGTCGATTGGTTGGTGGCCAAGGGCGTGAAGTTTCGGGCGAGTCTCTATCCCGACAAGACCTCTTATCCGCAAATCGATTATTTCCTCTATCACTCCGACAATTCTTTGCTGCCGGAATATGCGGCGCGCGCCAAACCCGCCGCTCGCGGTCATCGCGGCGCCGGACGACTCTCGCGCAAGCAGATGCTCACGGCCGTGGGCCTGGGCGGCTCCATCGTCTGGCCGCTGCACGACTGGCTGCGCGAGCAAGGGGCGAGTTTCATGCCCTACACCGAAGCGCGTCAGCTATTGGTGGATCGCAGCGGGCGCGTCATCGGCGCGAAGCTCCTCGAACTGCCAGCGGGCGAGGCGCGCGATGAGTTCATCGCTCACCAACGTGCCGCGCAGCGACTCTATGCACTGATTCCGCCGATTCTTCCCGGGGCACATCATCTGCTGCGCTTTGCCGTGCGGCGCTTCAAGAAGGCGGCCGCCATCGAAGCCACGCGCCGGGTGGTGCGTTACATCCGCGCCCGCAAGGGGCTCTGCCTCGCGGCAGGCGGCTTCGTTTTCAACCGCCGCATGCTCGCGCATCACGCGCCGCGCTATCTCTCGGGCTATCCGCTCGGCACACCGGGCGATGATGGCAGCGGCATTCACTTGGGGCTTTCGGCAGGAGGCGTCACGGATCGCATGGATACCGTGACGGCGTGGCGCTTCATCAATCCGCCGAAGGCCTGGGCCGAGGGCATCGTCGTCAATCGGCGCGGCGAGCGCATGGTCAATGAAATGGCCTATGGCGCGCGGCTCGGCTATGAAATCGCCGAGAAGCATGAGGGTGAAGGCTGGCTGATCCTGGATGGCGCGCTGATCGAAAAGTCGAAACAACAGATCGCGCCGGGCAAGACGCTCGCCTTCCAGCGCGATCTCGCGAGGCTCAACATGATGCTCGGACGGCGCAAGGCGAAAAGTCTCGCAAGTCTTGCGGAAAAACTGGGCATTGATGCCGCGGGGCTCGAGCGCACGGTCGAGCGTTATCGGCAGGCTGCGCAGGGCGTCGCAGTCGATGAATTCGGTAAACCCGCCGGCGACTGCGCGACACTGCTGCAGCCGCCCTTCATGGCGATCGATGTGGGTCTTGCTGCGAAGCTCTTCCCCTGCCCGACCCTGACCCTTGGCGGTCTGGTCGTCGATGAGGACACAGGCGAAGTACGCAATGGTGCGGGGCAAAGTATTGCAGGTCTCTACGCGGCGGGACGCACGGCGGTCGGCGTCAGTTCCGGGCTCTATGTCTCCGGACTGTCGATCGCGGACGGTGTTTTTTCGGGACGTCGCGCCGGGCTCCATGCAGCGCGTGGCGTGACTTGGCAGCGCATTCGAAGCTGACAACACCATCAAAGATCAAACGAGGCAGACGACGATGACCCAAGGCGAGCAGATCATGCGTGGCGGAATGTTGTTTCTGCTGGCGGCGAGTGTGGCGTCGTCTATCGGCGGGCTGCCCTTTAATACCTTGCCCATTCTGCTCGGCGCGTTCGCCGATCGGCTGGCGCTTGGCCCAGCGGAACTCGGCACCTTGGGTAGCGCCTGCACCGGCGGCTATCTCATCAGTACGCTCCTCGGTCCGCTTTGGGTCGATCGAGTACCTTGGCGACTCGCGACCGGCGTCGCCGTCGCAGGGACCGCCGCCGCGCTCATGTGGAGCGCGAATTCTTCGGGCGCGCCCTATGCGCCACTCGCTGCGTTCGGTTTTGCGGCGGGGCTCATGCATTCGCTGGGCATGCGCATGGTCGGTGAAGTCGCCAACAAAGAACGCGCCTTCGGCGTACGGCTTTTGACCGAGCTCATCATCGTCGCCGCGCTGCTCTTCTTCTTGCCCATCCTCATCGCGAGCCGCGCGATCGAAGGCGGCATGTCGCTGCTCGCCATGGCGGTGGTCGCGATGGGCTTTTCCGCCTTCGTCATTCCGCGCGGGCCCAACGCAAGCCATGATGCCGCGGCCGCAGCGACCTCGCCTGCAGCAACGGTCAGCGCGGCAGGCTGGCTGGCGCTCGTCATCTTTGTGGTGTTTGCCTGTGGCCAGGTGGCACTGTGGGTATTCATTGAACGTATCGGTCGCAGCATCAATGTTGCGGCCAATGAAATGGGTCTCGTGTTCTCGGTGCTGAAGGTGGTGGGGGGCTTGAGTGCGGCGCTGGTCGCACTCCTCGGCGATCGACTTGGCAATCGCTGGCCGCACATCATCGGTTTCGTCGTGATCGCGATCGGCGTCGCCCATCTCGCCGCCCCGTCATCGTTCATGATCTATGCGCTCGGCGCCTGGATCTGGGAGGGCGCATTCACCGTGTGCTGCGTGTATCAGACGGCAGCCATCGCCAAGCTCGATCGCAGCAACAAGCTCGTGGTACTTGTCCCCGCAGCGTTTGCCGTCAGTGCTTTCGTAGGGCCGGAGCTTGCCGGTCGACTTGCTGAGAGCGGCGGCTTCACGCCGCTCTTTATTCTGGCGGTCGGCTGCGCAGCCATTCCGGCCGTGGCCTATTGGGCCTTGTCAAAGCGAATCACCCCGACATGAGCGGCATTGCAGATCCGAAAGTTCAGCCGCGCTTCTCCGACGAACGTAATCCGACATTCGGTCAAGGAGCGCTGCGACGACGCGTGAAACTGATCGCCGAGCAAGGCCTGGTGCGCGCCGGCGTGGAAGATTCTTATCACTCTTTTCGTCTGACCCTGCGACATGACGGGACGCGCATCACGGCGATCGAGCCTGTCTTTTTGCGCGTGCCGCTCACCACCTGCCCCTCGGCCGAGCAACCGCTGCGGGGCTTCATCGGTATGCCACTCGATCTGCCTTGGCGGCAGTTAGTTGCTCAAGAAAATCCGCGCGCTCACTGCACGCACTTGCACGATCTGTGTCAGCTCGCGATGGCGCAGGCGCGTCGCAGCGGTTCGCGTAGCTACGAAGTAACGGTACCCGATGAATTCCCCGATCCGGTGTGGACGACGCTGTATCGCAACGGCCAGTTGCTGCTGCGCTGGAAAACCTTTCGCGGCACGGTGCTCGAGCCCGAGGCCTACGCCGAGCGTCCGCTGCTTCGAGGCTTTTCTTCGTGGGCGAACACCGAGTTTTCGGGTGATGATCTCGAGGCCGCACTCGTTCTGCACAAAGCGTATTTCGTGAGTCGCGCCCGCTCCTGGAATGTCGAAGCTTCCGCGGGCAAGGGCGTGGCTCACCACGAAGTCATGCGTGGCGCCTGCCACAGCTACAACGAACCGCAGATGTCGGTGGCAATACGCAATCGCGACAACAATATCGACACCAGTGACCCCGCTCTGCCCTTGCTCGCCGATCTCGACTGACTTTTCGGAGACCGATCATGAACAAACTTTTCGATCTTTCCGGACGGGTCGCTCTCGTGACCGGCGCGGGCCAGGGCATGGGTCTCGGTATCGTACGCGCACTGGCGACGCAGGGCGCACGCGTGCTGCTCAATGATTACCACGCTGATCGCGCGCAGGCCGCAGCCAGCGCGTTGCGCGAACAGGGTCTTGAGGTCAGCGCAGCCCCCGGCGACATCACCGCAGCCGGCGTTCCAGAATCTTTGGCAGCCCAGGCTCGCGAGATCTACGGCGATATCGACGCGCTCGTGAACAATGCCGGGGTGCCGATCGGTATGTCTACATCACTGCGCACCTTCGAGCATCTCGGCAGCGCAGACTTCGAGCGGCAACTCGATCTGAACTTTCGCGCCGTCGTCAATCTTTGCCGAGCTGTGCTGCCTGCCATGCGGCAAAGAAAGTTTGGTCGCATCGTGACCATTTCGTCGGAGTCGTGGCGACTCGGCCAGAGCATGGGCCTGACCGACTACGCCGCTGCCAAGGCAGCCACCATCGGTTTCATGCGCAACCTCTGCAAAGAGGTGGGCCCGGATGGCATCACGGTGAATGTGCTGTCGCTGGGCGCCATGAACAACTACGGTTACGACGACATCGCGCGCAAAGTCACCGCGGTCGGTCGCGCCGGCACGCCGGAAGACGTGGGCGCCGCAGTCGCTTATCTCGTCGCCAACGAAGCAAGTTGGATGACCGGCCAGATGATCCCGCTCAACGGTGGCTCGACGACCTGCTGAGCTTGCTAAGGCGGCAACGTTTCTTCGAGTGACGGCGGCACGTAACGCCCATCGAGCACGCTGGGGCCAGGCTCGTATAGCCTGAGAATGAGGTAATACGGACCCTCACCCACCGGTAGCCAATTCTCGCGCCGGTCGCCAAGTCGGTCGCTCGGGGGGTCGCGCGGCGGGGCGCGCGAGATGCGAATAGCAAACGAGCCATCCGCAGCTGCCCTGAAGCCCTCACTGTGATCGCCAATGCTGTAGCGCTCAAGCGCGTTCGGCATCAATGAAAAATCTTTAATCTGATAGGCACTCAGCGACCAGAAGGCGCCGACCGGCGGCCGCGCTCCAGCCGGAAAACGCAGCACGTAGTCCCGCTCGCCTCGCAAGGGCTGCCCGCGAGAGTCGCCCGTGAGCGCGGCATAGACGGTTTCCTCAGGCAGATTCGCATAGCCCCCAAACGCCACGGTCGCGCGCATGAGGTAATCGTGGCCGTAGCGGCCAAGGGCAAGCGGAAAAATCCAACCATTGCGAATATCGGGCGTCGGTCGCCGCGAAGCCGCACGCAGCATCGCCCGCGCATCATCGATGGCACGCTGCAAACCCCGCCGCGTCGCTTCACTGCGGCGCGACAGATCAAACGCCCCCACAGGCCCGAAGCCCACGGCGTCGAACTGCGCGAGCAGCGCCTCTTCGCCAACCATCCGCGGGTTATCGCGCAGCCACCAATTGAGCACTGCAAAGAATTCGAGGGTTTCGGTGGGCTGCCAGGCCTCGACCGACTCAAGCGGAGTCGCGGCCGGCGTCACCCGCTCACCGCGCTGCCATTGCGAAAGCGGTATGGCATGAAAGCCCTCGAGTACCGAACGCGCCGCCGTCAAATCGTTGGCACCCTTGACGAGGACGCGCCCCAGTACCCACGCCTGATGCGTCGGTACGCGAATCTTGCGCACACCGGCAGGCAACTCGCCTTTGAAAGCGGGGCCGACGAGCGCGAAGTCCTGCGCAGCCGTGCCCGTGGTGCGTCGACCCACATGCTGTACTTCGGAGTAAAAGTCGGTGATCGCGAGCGTGTAGTAACGACCCGCGGTATCCGGCGCACGAATGACCACGGGCTCATCGCGTAGATCGAACCAGCCGCTCAAGTAAAGTGTGTCGCTGTTCGGCGCGCGTAGCGTACCCGCGGTGGTCGGTGTGACGCGCTCGCGAAACCGATAGAACTGATTGATCGGTGCGCGCGGCGCCGAGAGCGGCGCGCCTACCACCTGCTGCGTTTCGCGGTAGAGGTTCTGCAGCATGTCGACGATCGGAAAACCATAGAGATAGGCAAGCGTGCCCACGTGGTAAGCCTGCGCTTCTTCGAGTTGCGCGGTCGCGAGCATACGGGGATCTGCAGGCGTCTCGGCCCGCGCCACATTGAACCCGAACGCGAGCGCAAGCCCGAGAAACGCAACCCGGACGCACGAAAGCGGCGAAATCATTGACCGGCGGTTGACAGTCACCAAACCCTCATCCTTTGCTCTTGTGTTTGCTCTTGCGATTGCCTTGGCGCATTCGCTCACCGCCAGCTCACCCGCAGCGGCAAACTTTTGAGCCCCCCGGTGAAGTTGCTTTCGATGCCACGCACTGGTCCTGCCAGCTCCAGTTCGGCCAATTGCGGCAGCAGACTCGTGAAAAACGCACGGATCTCGGTCAACGCCAGCAGACGACCGAGACAGTGGTGCACGCCATGACCAAAACCGAGATGCGGGTTCGGCTTGCGATCGATCCGAAATTCAAACGGATCGGCGAACGCCAGCGAATCACGATTCGCCGAATTGAAGAACAAGGTCACCGACTCGCCTTGGGCAATGCTCACGCCACGCACTTCGGTGTCACGCGTCGCGGTACGGCAAAAATGTCTGACGGGCGTGCTCCAACGGACCACCTCGTCAGCGAGCGTACGCGCCATTTCCGGCGTCGGCTCAAAGCGCATGCGTTCTGCCGGGTTTTCCACCAAAGCCTGCATCCCATTCGCGAGCGCAGCGCTCGTGGTCTCATGGCCCGCAGTCACCACGATGAGCAGGTAGGACAGGGTCTCGACCGGGCCTAGCGGTCGACCATCGATGCGTGCTCCGGCTATCAGGCTGACAAGATCCTCGCCGGGATGTCGACGTCGATGCCGCACGATGTCGCGGAAATAGCCAAATAATTCGCCAACCACATCGACGCCGTAGGCCTCCGATTTGCGCAGCTCCGGATCGCTGGCGTTCAGCAGCTGCTGCGTAGTGCGCAAAATGAAAGGTGCGTCCGACTCGGGCAGATCGAGAATCGACATGATCACCGACAACGGGAACCACATTGCGACATCCCGCGCGAAGTCGATTTCTTTGCCCGCCGCCCGCATGCGGGCAATCGAGCGCTCGACCATCGCATCAACCTGCCCCTCGAGTCGACGTACGCCAACCCCCATGAACCAGGACTGCGTCAGCTCGCGGAACTTGCGATGCTCGGGCTCATCCATATCGATGAGCGTACGCACCCGCTCGCGACGCCCACGCTTGCGGTTTTCTTCACGCGCCTGCAACCACTCGGCGAGATCACCCAAGGGCCGTTGCGACAAACGCGCGAGCGTCATCAGCACCTTCAAGGTTTCGCGCAGGCCGCCCGCCATGGCTGAACCCGACTGCTCTTCGATTTCGCGAGGAATCAGGCAGAGTCTTGGCTCGTTGATGAAGAGCTCGTGCTGCCGCTCGATCGCCAAAACATCATCGTGACGCAAGATCGCCCAGAACGGCCGATAAGGTGCACGATCGACCCACGCGACGGGCGAGCGCTCACGCAAGCGCGCAAACTCCGCATCGAGTGCTCGCATGTCGCCGTAAAGTTTTGGCGACGTGATGTCGGTATCGAGGCTGGGACCGCCTCGCGGTGCCCTGCTGGAGAGGGCGGCCGTGCCGCTCACGCACTCTCGCCCGCTGTGCCCGCCGTGTCCTGCGCCGCGCTCTGCGCGGTGGCGTGCAAAGCTGCAAGATAAGCAAAAGTCATCCCGGGACCCAAGGTGGGGCCCGCGGCCGGATAGCTTTTGCCCATCGGCGACGCCGAACAATTGCCGGTGGCGTAGAGCCCGGGAATCGGCGCGCCGTCCGCATTGAGCGCACGGGCGTGCTCGTCGGTGACGATACCCCCGTTAGTGCCGATATCGCAGGGCTGGATGGGAATCGCGTAGAACGGCGCCTTGGCGAGTGGCGCGAGACAACTGTTCGGGGTCACCGCCGGATCGCCGTAATAACGATCATAAAGACTCTCGCCGCGCGCGAAATCTTCGTCCTTGCCGCTTAACGCCTGTGCATTGAAACGCTCGATGGTTGCCTGCAGATTGTCGGCCGGTACGCCAATCTGCTGCGCGAGTTCGGCGATTGACGCCGCCGAACGCAGGATGGCGCGCATGCTCGGACGAATGCTGCGATCAAAACTCGGCGGGCCCGGAAAAATCGGTCCGAGCGCATACTTGCCGCGATAGCGCGCATCAAAGATAAACCAACTCGGAACCGTGCCGCCGTCACTCGCCCGATAGCCGCGGGCCATCAGACCGCCGGTCACATGATAAGACGCCGCCTCGTTGCAGAACCTGCGCCCCGCCCCATCGACCATGATGGATCCGGGCAAGGAACGCTCGACGAACATCGGCCGCGCGCGATCTTCATCCGCAAGCTTGTAGCCCGGCGCCCACCACGCCGAATCGAGATTCGCCGTTTGCACGCCAAGCTGCATGGCAGCCATCGTTGCCGAACCGGTATTGAAAGGATTGCCTGCGGACCAAGCCGTTGTGGTGGGTCCCGGCAGATGACGCGCGCGCAACTCCGCGTTCCGCTCGAAACCGCCGGAGGCGAGAATGACGCCGCGACTCGCATGGATGCGCTGCGGAATACCGTTGTTGAGTACCTGCGCACCCACGACGCGACCGTTTTCGACGATGAAGCCCGTGAGCTCGGTCGACAGCTGCATCGGCACCTTGCGCTTGCGCAAAGACCAGCGCAGCCGCGCGACCAGTGCGCCGCCGCCCGTGAGCCTGCGGTCACGCGAGGTTTTCCAGCGCTGCCGCACGTCGAGGTAATACTTGGCGGCGATCTTCAAAAATATCTGCTTGGCACCCTTCGATTGCGTGATCAACGGATGCGCCTCGCGCGCGGTCCAGTTGATGCGCCCGAAAGCCGTGGTGCCGACATGCGGTGGCTGCAGCATCTCGAACTCGCCACCGAGCACATCGCAATCGATGGGCAGCGCCTGACAGCTGCGAAAACCCGGTCGACCACCCGGCAACTCCGGATGGTAGTCACAATATTTGGTGAGACTTTCGAACTTGACGTCGGTTTTTTCGTCTAGCCAGCGAAACATGCGTGGTGCATGCTCGACAAAAGCGCGAATGCGCTGCGGCGATGAGAAGCTCTCGGCGAGTGCCGTGATGTAGCGCTCGGCATCTTCGGCGTTATCGCTACCCCCCGCGGGGCCGATGAGATGGTTGTTCGGAATCCAGATCGTGCCACCCGACGTCGCCGAGGTGCCACCGAAAAGATGTCCCTTCTCGATGATCAAAACTTGGGCGCCCTGATCGACTGCCGTCAGTGCCGCAGTGAGACCACTCGCACCGCTGCCGACAACGAGAACTTCGGTTTGCTGATCAGGCAGAGAGGTCGGTTGCACGCGCGTGACTCCTGAAATGAACGACTCGATCAAGAACCGGCCGATCAGGCGAAACGAATCGAGGCTCGGCCGAGCTGATCGAGATCGAGTTCGAAGAAATCGCCCGGTCGAGCCGGTTCGAGGGGCACCAGCGAACCCGAGAGTATGGTGTCGCCGGCATCGAGGGTGACCCCGTAGGCACCCAAAGTATTGGCAAGCCAAGCCACAGCGGCGAGCGGCGAGCCCTGCACGGCAGAACCAAAGCCCCGCGAGAGCGGTGCCCCGTTCTTGCTGACGCGGACTTCGAGCGCCGCGAGATCGAGCCCCTGCGGCGAACGGCGCTCGGCGCCCAACACGAAGAGGCCGCAGGATGCGTTGTCGGCCACGGTATCGACGATGCGGATATCCCAACGATCGATCCGCGAATCGACGATCTCGAAACAGGCTGCCACGCTCGCGGTCGCGGCGAGTACGTCGGCCTCGGTGACCCCGGGCCCCTTGAGCGCAGAGCCGAGAATCAGCGCGATTTCAGCCTCGGCACGCGGCTGGATCATCCGCTCGCTGATGACAACGGTGCCGCCGTCATCCACCTGCATGGCATCGGTCAAAAAACCGAAATCCGGTTGATGAACACCGAGCATGTCTTGCACTGCCTTGCTGGTGACGCCAATCTTCTTGCCGACGATGCGCTCGCCCGCCGCGGTCCGGCGCGCCATGAAACCCAAAGAAATCGCATAGGCATCATCGATCGTGAGCCAGGGATGGCACGTACGCAGCGGAGGCAGCGTGCGGCGCTCGCGCCAAGCAGCGTGCAAGTCCGCGGCAATCTTTGCCACCTCCGCAGCGCGCGCCGCGGCGGACAGACTCGAGGAATCAGGCTGCGAGAAAGTGGATGACATGGCGATTGAACTCCGCAGCGCGCTCGATCATCACCCAATGACCCACGCGCGAATAAATCACGATTTCGCTCTGCGGGCAGGCAGCCGCCAGCTTGAGTGCGCTCGAAGCCGGACAGAACTGATCCTCGACGCCCCAGAAACCGAGGATGGGCAGCGCGAGTTCCGGCAAACGCGGTGAAAGATCGGGGATCCGCATCCGACCGAGAACATCTTTGGGCATCAGTTTCAAAATTGCGAACCGCTCGGCCACCAGAGAATCGGTGACATGCTGCGGATCGAAAGCGAGCATCTGCAGGATGCCGCGCAACCACTGCGGATTGATCTCACCACCGACGAAGCCCGAGACCATTTTCTGGATACCGGGCATCTTGAAATAGGTTTCAGTGGTCTCGATGCCGCCACAGCCCATCACGATGAGCTTGCGCACAAACCCTGGTCGCGCGAGACAAATACCGATCGAGACCGCGCCACCCAAAGAATTGCCGACGAGCACGCAATCCTGAACGCCGAGTGAATCGAGCAGCTCCAGCGTCGTCGATACAAAAAGATCGAGGGTGTAGTCGAGGCCCGTGGGCTTCGAGGAATAGCCGAAGCCGATCAAGTCCGGGACGATGACGCGGTGCCCCGCAGCGCGCAGCGGCTCGATGTTGTGGCGAAAGTTGCTCCAGCCGTTCGCGCCGGGGCCACTGCCCTGCAAGAGCACCACGGTCGAGCCGCCGCTCGACCGGCTTGCGGGCCCGGTGTCGTGGAAATGCAGTTCATAACCGCTTGGCAACTGGCGGATCTCGGCCTTGGGCGGTCCCCCCTCAGCCACGGCCGCAGCCGCGATATCGCTCGTTGTCATATGCCCCCCGACGACCCCCTGACGGTGTCCAACGATAGTGCGTTTTCGCCGGAGCGGCAAACCCGGTTCGTAGAACCAGCCGCCGAAAACGACGGGGAATGCGATTTCCGGACGTCCAAACGTTCAAATGCGTAAAAAGATCATCCGTATTTTACGCATCATGCTTGCAGAGCCCCACCCCCCGGCGCTAGCATCGGCACAGGGTCAGACACGCTTCAGCCGCAGACATTTACCTCAGACATCTATTAGGGGGATCACCATGGCTACCGCCGCCGCCCACGTTCTCGAGGATCAGATTCCGACACGCGCCGAACTCGTTCGTCGCGCCCGCGCCATGTTGCCCGCGCTCCGGGCACGCCAGGCCGAGGCCTACGCCAATCGTCGAATGCCGGCCGAGTCCGTGCGCGAGATGGTCGAGGCCGGTTTTTTTCGCATCTTGCAGCCGAAGCGCTACGGCGGCTACGAGATGGATCCGCAGGTTTTCTTTGATGTGCAGATGACGCTGGCCGAGGCCTGCATGTCCACGGCTTGGGTGCTCGGCGTGGTCGGCTGCCACCCCTATCAGCTCGCGCTGTTCGATGACCGGGCGCAGGCCGAAGTGTGGGGTTCGAACTCCGACACCCTCGTCAGCTCGTCGTATCAGCCGGTCGGCAAGGTCGAGGTCGTCGAGGGTGGCTTCCGCCTCTCCGGTCGCTGGGGCTTCTCGAGCGGTAGCGAATATTGCGATTGGATCCTGCTCGGCTCACTCATCTTCAACAAGGACGGCCCGCCCGAGATGCGTACCTTCCTGTTGCCGCGCAAGGACTACAAGATTCTCGATAACTGGCACACCTTCGGCATGCAGGCCACGGGCAGCCAGGACATCGTGGTCGAAAACGCCTTTATTCCCGAGTACCGCACGCACAAAGCCGTTGACGGTTTCATGTGCAAAAACCCGGGTCAGGCGGTCAACACCGGTCCGCTCTACAAGTTGCCTTGGGCGCAGGTATTCGTGCGTTCCGTCTCGACGGCGAGCATCGGAGCCGTACAGGGCGCTCTCGACGCCTTCGTCGACATCGGCAAGAAGCGCGTGTCGACCAATACCGGCAAGGCCACCAAGCAAGACATGAGCGCAATCCTCGCCGCTGCGCGCACGCAGTCGGCCGTGGACGAGATGAAGACCCTGCTCTATCGCAATTTTGACGAGATGATGGCGACGGTGCGGGCGGGCGGCGAGCTCACCATGGAACAGCGTGTGCGTTATCGCTACCAGTCCTCGCAGATTGGTCGCCGCTGCGCCGACCTCATTGACGATCTCATGCCGCTGCTCGGCGGCCGCGCGATCTACACCGACAGCCCGATCATTCGTTACTGGCTCGACGCCAATGCAGCGCGTGCGCACGTCGCGAATGATCCGAACCTGATCGGCTCGACGCTCGGCGGCATGTACATGGGCGAGCAGCCCCAAGATTTCTTCGTCTGACGCCATGGCCAAGACAGCGGACTACAACATAGGGCCGCACACCTTCCCGCGCGGCTGGTTCATGATCGGCATCTCCAGCGAGGTGACCGACCAGCCGCAGGGCGTGCGCTATTTCGGGCATGATTTCGCGCTCTATCGCGGCAAGAAAAGCGGCAAGGTGATTCTGCTCGATGCTTATTGCCCGCACATGGGCACGCATCTCGCCAAAAATAAATCTTCGTACACGGCGCGCGACGGTCATGTGGTCGACGATGACATCCAGTGCCCCTACCACGCTTGGCGTTTTGGCGCGGACGGTCGCTGTAACCACATTCCCTATTACAACGGTGCGATTCCGAAAGCCGCCAGCGTCAAAAGCTGGCCGGTGCGCGAGCATGCCGGACTCGTTTTCATGTGGCACGACCCTGAAGGCGGCGAACCCGACTTCGATCTGCCGGCATTGAGCGAATATGGCCAACCGCATTGGGTGCCGTGGAACGTCGACAAACTCGGCGTGATGGCGAGCCATCCGCAGGAAGTCATCGACAACATCGCCGATCTGCCGCATCTCGGTCCGATTCACGGCTCGACCGTGGAATACTTTGAGAACGAGTTCCGTGGGCACAAGGCGATTCAGCGTCAGGCGGGCGGCCATCGCACGCTGGTCGCGGGCCCTAACGACAAGCTGTATACCGACACCGTTTATCACGGCCCCGGAATTCTGGTCTCACATCTCACCGGACTGTTTGACACCGTACTGCTGATCACGCACACGCCCGTCGATGATGGCGTGATCGAGGTTTGGCACGCACTGCTCGTCAAAACGCCGAATGCCGTGCCGACCGATGCCGATCGTGAGGCCGCGCGCGGCTTCAATGAATCGAGCCGACTCGCGTTCTTGCAAGACTTCGAGGTCTGGGGCAACAAGCGCGCCGCGATCAACATTTTGCAGATCCCGACCGACGGTCCCTTCCACAAGGCCCGCATCTGGTACAAGCAGTTCTATCACCCACGCAGCGAAGCCAAGCGCATCATCGGACCGATCGAAGGGGTGCACGCGGTTCCCGGCACACCTGGGTGGCCGCTAGATCGCGTGTCCTGATCGGGTGAAGGGTTGGCGTCAGAGCCCTGCCGCGAGCGCCGTGTCGCGCGCCCAGACATAGTCGGGCTTTCCCGTGTTGGTGCGCTGCACCGCGGCCACAAAAAGCAGCGCGCGCGGCACTTTGTAGCCCGCGATCAGCGTGCGGCAATGCTCGCGCAAAGATTCTGCGTCGACGGCCCCGCTCTCGTGCGAGACCCCATCTCGCGAGACCCCATCTCGCAGTGAGACCACGGCAACCACGCGCTCGCCCCAGCGTGGGTCGGGCACGCCGACCACGAGCGCGTCAAACACGGCTGCATGCGCCTTGAGAGCCTGTTCCACCTCTTCGGGGAATACTTTTTCGCCGCCGGTATTGATGCAGGTCGAACCGCGCCCGAGCACGGTCACCGAGCCATCGGCCTCGAGCCGCGCGGAATCGCCCGTGATGGCGATCCGTTTGCCCTCTAGCATGACAAAGGTGCGCGCCGTGCGCTCCGGGTCACCGAAGTAACCCTGCGGCAAGGGACCACTGCGCGCGAGCACACCTTGCTCGCCGGGTGCGGCAAATCGCGGCCCGTCGACCAGCACGTGGATATCGGCGCGCGGTGCGAAGCGCATCAGGCCGCCGCCTTCGGCGCTGCCTGCACCGAGCGTACCGGACTCGGTGGTGCCCAAAGAACTGCTGGTGTGCAGTCGCGGCAAAGAATTTCGCAAAGATTGCTGCACGGCTTGGGAAAAGACGGCGCCACCCGAGCCGACATGCACCAAAGTCTCGAGCGACCATCGCCCCGCGTTCGCGGCGAGTGCGTCGGCAAGCGGTCGACCCATACCATCGCCGACGATGACCAAAATATTCACGCGCTCGCGAGCGCAGAGGTCGAGCGCGTTGACGGGATCGAAACCGCGCCCCACCTGCAGCACGATCGTGTGCCCGGCAAAGATCGATGACAGCGCGGCCCACAGCGCGGCCCCGTGCATCAGCGGAGCCACCGGGAAGGTCACGAGCGGCGGCGATTCCCGCACGCGCTCGATGATTTCTTCGGGCGTCGTGATCGGCCCTTTGCGCGAAAAAAAACCGCCGCCACCGAGCGACGCGAGCAGCATGTCGTGGTGGCCCCAGACCACACCTTTCGGCATGCCGGTGGTCCCGCCGGTATAGATGATGAGCGCATCGTCGCTGCGGGGTACGCGTGCTGGCGCGGGCAGATTCGCACCTGCGCCCAGTGCAGCCCCGAAACCGGTGCCCCCCTCGGCCTCGGCCTCGCCCTCGCCCTCGCCCACTGCGATGAGGATGCGCGGACAGCATTTGAGACTGCGAACGCGCGGCAGAAACTCGCTCCCGACGATGGCTGCGGCAGTCTTCGCATTGTCGTAAAGATATTCGAGCTCGGTCTCGACATACCGGTAGTTGACATTGAACGGCAAAACACCGAGCCGACATGCGGCAAAGAATCCGATCAAGTATTCCGGGCGATTGCCGCAGTGCAGCGCGAGCGTGTCGCCGGCGCGCAGTCCACGATGATCGAGCGCGGCCGCCAAGTGCTCGACTCGACTCGCAAGCTCGGCATAGCTCATGCGCTCATCGCCGCAGATCAGCGCAGTACGCTGCGGGACCTCACCAGCCACAAGCGCGAGCAGGTCGGCGAAATTGAAACTGCGAGCCATGTTCACGGACGTTTTTTCATTGGGCACGGTTTCATTGGGCATGGTTTTCGTTGGGCATGGCGATTACCCCTGATGCCGGATTCCCCGAGCCGCGGCTTCCGCGTGCAGGCTGCGGGCGGATCTATGAATGATCAACGCACCCAGAAAACTCACCGATATCGCTACCAACAATCCGTATCGCAGCGACTCGTTGCCGAACCGTGCCGCGAAAAGATCCGAGAGCATGCCCGCGAACCACGGCCCCATCGCGATGCCCATGAGATTGACCACGAACCAGAACACTGCGGTTCCGGTCGCACGCAAATCGGGAGGCAAAGCGTTTTGCGTGGTCGACTGCATCGGCAGTATCCAGCCACCCCCGACCAGCCCCATCGGAATGGTCAAGAGCACGACGGCACTGAACGAGGGCACCCAACAGGCGAGGCACAGACAGGCGGTGGCAAACGTCAGTGCGTAACTCGATGCGCGGACCGGCGCGTTGAGATCACGACGCACAAGGCGATCAGCGACGAAGCCCGCGATGATCGTTCCCGCCAACGCCGACAGCAGATAAGGTGGCGCGAACACTGTGCCGATCGCCTGCAGATCAACCCCATGCGAGCGCATCAAAAAAGGCGCGGACCAGCCGGCGAACGCTTGGCCGCCGAAGACCCCAAGCGCGGTCCCGAAGCAAAGATTACGAAAACTGCGGTACGCCCAGAGCGCGCGTAGCGCGGTCGCAAGATCAGCACGCGCAGTATCGGCAGAGGTCTTGGAGGCTTCCATCGCCCCGCGCTCGGGTTCACGCACGGTGAGATAAGCGAGCAAGGCCACCACGATGCCGGGGGCGCCCGCATAGATGAATACGTCGCGCCAGCCCAAGGACGCACCGAGCATCGCGCCCGTGACCATGCCAGTCACCTGACCAAAATAAACTGCGAGACCGAGCAGAGACAGGGCCCGCGCGCGATAGAGCACGGGGAAGTAATCGGCAAGGATCGAATACGCCGGTGCCAGAAAGGCCGCCTCGCCAATGCCCACGCCGACGCGAAAAAGGGCGAGCTGCTGCCAGGTTTGTGCGTAGGCCGTCGCGATCGTGAAGCCGCTCCACACGATGCAGCCCACAACAATGATGCGGATGCGACTTGCGCGATCGGCATAACGGGCGATCGGGATGCCCGCGAGCGCGTAAAACACCGCGAAGGCAGGCCCGACGAGGAAGCCCATGATCGTG
The DNA here is from genome assembly GCA_046091005.1 of Gammaproteobacteria bacterium. GTDB lineage: Bacteria > Pseudomonadota > Gammaproteobacteria > Steroidobacterales > Steroidobacteraceae > UBA964. The sequence goes on from JBJTAV010000165.1 coordinate 19,320, forward strand.
TCCGAGGCACCAAGGTCCTCTTTGACGAGCTGCGAAAGCACGTTGAGGACCGAACGGTCGATGTAATTGAAGAGGTAGATGACAAACAGCATGCCGGCGACGTACCAGGCATACCGACCGGGCTTCGCTACCGACTTTTTGTCCACCGCGCCCTGTTCGTTCACCGCCCCCTCCAACACCGCCGGTGTCAGCCCCCTCCATGGGGGAATTTCGTGGCGAAAGTACCACTTCGCTGCGATATTAGCAGTCTGGTGGCCTAGATAACGTCGCTTTGCGTAATTTCGATTGACATGGATTACGCAAATTGAAAGCATATGTTCACGGGGGTCATCCGCCTTGGGGCGCCTATCTGGGTTCGCCGATCTGGGTTCGCCCGGGGCAGATGGCCGGTAACCAGTGCCGCAAAAGAATACGTCTACTGGAGGAATGGGGAACATGAAGTCGAAGCATTCATTGGCGTCGGTCATTGTCGGCCTTGTCGCCGCGTCCGTCACCGGACTCGCGGGAGCACAAGAAGCCGATCAGGGTGGCCTAGAAGAAATCGTCGTCACGGCGCAAAAGCGCACCGAGAACTTGCAGACCACACCGATCGCGATCACGGCGCTCACCGCCAACACGATCGCGGAACTTGGCATCAGCAATAACAAAAATCTCTTCGGCGTTGTGCCGAACGTGCAGGGCTTCGAACCGCCCTCCTCGCGCGGTA
>JBJTAV010000166.1:0-8922 GCA_046091005.1 Gammaproteobacteria bacterium
CGCTCACGAACCCGACGATCGAAAGCACGCAGGTCGTCTTCGGTAAACGCGTTGTCGAGTGAGAGCATCGGCACGCGGTGTCGCACTTCAGCAAACTCGTCGGTTGGCGTTGCGCCAACGCGCTGCGTCGGCGAATCCGCGGTGACGAACTCAGGATGCTCGGACTCGAGCGCGCGCAGTTCCTGCAGCAGCCGATCCCACTCGGCATCCGGGATCTCCGGGTCGTCGAGAATGTAGTAACGATAATTGTGATATTCGATATCGCGCCGCAATTGCGCGGCGCGGCGGCGCGAGCTCTCGAGCGATGATCCCACGCTCATGGACCGAGGTCGCTCATGGGCCGAGATCGCTCATGCGCGCAGGTCGCTCATCGGCTCAGTTCGCGCCGGCGGCAGCCTCGCGCCGCATTTCAGCCAGACGCGCCTCGGTCAGCGCTTGCCCCTTCGAGTCGAGCAGATCGCCCCGCAGACGCTGCGCGAGCGTGTGTCCGGCGAGCAGTAGTTTGTCGACCGCATCGCGACCCGGCAGCGGTCCCGGCAACACGGCAAACAGATTGATGCCGAGGAATCGCGTTGAGTCCATCGTCGCCAGATCAAAGTTTCCGGGCTTGGTGAGACTCGCGGCGCTCATCAAAGTGCGCCCATCCGCGAGCTGACGATGGAAGATCGACATGTCACCGTGCACGAAGCCCTCACCGAGCAATGCCTGACGCAAACTTGCGCCGCTGAATCGCTCGCCGCTACGGGCAACGACACGCAGCGCAATGATCACGCGCTGGTCTTCCTCCACGGATGCGGGAGTCACCTCAGCCGATGTGGACGCAGGCGCCACAGACACTGCGGACGCAGCGGTCGCTGCGGGCGCTCCCGAGGCAGGCGCTATATCGGCAGCCTCGTCACCGCGCGGAGCATCGGCAGCCAAAGGTTCGGTGCTCGGGGGCGAGGCGCCCATGACGGGAATGTCCGTGCCCAGTCCCGGCTCGACGCGCGCCATGTCGAGATCGACCAGCCGTGGCTGGACGAGACGATCGCGAGTCGCCGACATTTCAGGCAGCGTCAGGGTCGGCTCGGTGCGGATGAGCGGATCGGCTCTCGACAGCGCGTCGTCGTCGGCGTCGGTCGCCTGTCCGAGCGGGCCTTTGAGGCGGCTTGCATCGGCGCGCGCCGCACGCCGACGCTGCACGAGTTCCCAAATCACGATGACCAGCAGAACAACTCCGCCGAGCGCGAGCAACGCCACCCGCAAATCACTAGTCAAAGAATTCAGCACATCTTCCATTTTTTCAGCATGACTCCATCAACGGGAGCTCGTCAGGCATCACTGACTTGCCATTCAGGTAGCGGCGAGCCGGACGGCTTCATCGACATCGACTGCGACCAGGCGCGATACGCCGGGTTCGTTCATGGTCACACCGAGCAACTGCGAAGCAAGCTCCATCGTCACCTTGTTGTGGGTGACGAAAATGAACTGGATGCGATTGGCCATCTCGCGAACGATGTCGCAGAACCGACCGACGTTGTTTTCATCGAGCGGGGCGTCGACTTCGTCCAGCAGACAGAACGGCGCCGGATTCAGGTCAAAGATCGAGAACACGAGCGCCACGGCGGTCAAAGCCTTTTCCCCGCCGGAAAGTTGCGAGATCGTCACGTTTCGCTTGCCCGGTGGGCGCGCCATGATCGCCACACCTGCCGTCAGCGGATCTTCGCCCGAAAGCTCGAGATAAGCGTGGCCACCGCCGAAGAGACGCGGGAATTTCTCCTGCAGTCCGGCGTTGATCTTGTTGAAAGTATCGTCGAAGCGCGTGCGCGTTTCGCGATCGATCTTGTGCATCGCGTCCTCGAGCGTCGCCAGCGCAGAGGTCAGGTCGGCGAATTGCCGATCGAGATACTCTTTGCGCTCGCTGTTTTCCTTGAGTTCGTCGATGGCCGCGAGATTGACCTGACCAAGTTTTTCGATGTCGGTGCGTGTGTCGGCGAGCTGGGTCTCCCAATCGGCCACTTCTGATTCAGGTGCGAGGCCGGCGCGAATTTCTTCGATGTCGAACTGGGTCGCCGTGAACTGCTCGGCAATCGACTCGCGGCGGACGCGGGTTTCTTGCGCCGCCAGACGCGCAACTTCCATGGCCTCGCGCGCTTCGCTGACGCGACGCTCGGCGGTTTGCCGCTGTTCATCGAGCGAGCGCAGCTCGGTGTCAGCCTCTTCGAGCATGCGACGCGCCTGCGCGAGATCGGTCTCCACCTCGAGGCGACGCGACAACAAGCCCTCGAGCAAACCTTCGAGCTCGAGGATGGGGCCCTCGCCCCCCGCGAGTTCGGTCTCGAGTTCGCGGGTGCGACCCAGCAACTGAACCCGTTGTTCGACGGCGCGCGCAATGCCGGTTTCCATGGATCCGGCAGCCGTTCGCCGACCCTCGGCCCGCACCAGCAGATCGCGCGCTGCAAGTTGCGCCGCCTGGGCCGCGGCACGGGCCTGCAAGAGCGTATCGCGAGCGAGCTCTCGTGAGGCGTTGAGTTCAGGTCGGCGTGCATCCAATTCATTGAGACGCACAAGCCCGCGCTCGAGCTCGCCCCGTGCTCGCGCCAAGGTCTCTTCGGCCACGCCCATTTCGCGGGTGACCTCGGTGGATTCTTCTTCGAGACGTTGCCGGCGCAGGGTTGATTCCTGGACCCGCGCGCGCGAGGCCTCGAGTTGCCCGAGCAGATCAGCGTGTTCGCGATGCGCCTGCTGGATGCGTCCCTGGACGGTGTCGAGGGCGAGCTCGGCTACGCCGAGCGCGGTACGTGCCGCTTGCAGCGAGGATTCGAGTTCGCGGACGCGACGATCCGCCTCATCACCACCGCCACGCAAAGCCTTGAGCCGCTGCTCGCGCTCGAGCACGCCTGCGTGCGGATCACCACCGCGGGCAACGCGCAACCAGCCTCGACCGACCCACTCGCCTCCCGGCGTGATGACCGATTCGCCGCGACCGAGCGAACGACGGATCTGCAGCGCTTCGCCGAGACTGCCGACCACGCGCACCGACTCGAGTACCTCGAGTACGGCGGCGGGGCCCTGAACTTTGGACGACAGTCGACCGGCCTCACCTGCCGCGGCGGCGCTGGAACCCTCAAAGATCGCAAATTGTGCGCCCTCGGTTTGCGCGAGCGCATCGAGCAAGCCATCGAGCTCACCCACGCATACCGCTTCGAGGTAATCGCCGAGTACCGTTTCGACGGCACGCTCGTAACCCGACTCGACCGTCAGCGTCTCGGCAACGCGCTGCCGATCGGCGAGCCCCGCGCCGCGCAGCCACTCGTTGGCGCGCGCGTCGGCCTGACCGAGCGCCGCGCGCTGCAGCGCCTCGACCGACATCACCTCTGCGCGCACCCGTTCGCGATGACTGCGGGCCGATTCAAGCTGCTCTTCAAAGGTCAGCTGCGAGGCGCGCAAGCGCTGCACTTCTGCGAGCGCCGAGGCGAGGTCCTGCGACAGGCCGTCGGCCGCGGTTCTGGCTTGCGATTCACGTTCGCCGAGTTCGAAGAGCTGGCCCTGCACTTCCTGCTGCAGCAGGGCATCGCGCTCGACATCGAGTCGGTCGCGCTGCGAGCGCAAGCGACGCAATTGATTTTCGAGCTGCTCGATGCGCGCGCGCTCAACTTGCACGGTCTGATTGGCGGTGCCGAGCTCCTGATTGAAGCTCTCCCACTGTCGCTGCCATTCGGCCTGCGCGTGTTCGGCCGATTCGAGGTGACTCGCGGCATCGCCCTCGGCATGTCGCGCCCGTTCGATCTCGGGCGCAAGTCGCGCGAGCTCGTCGCGGATCGTGACCAGCTCCTGCTCATCGCGCGTGATTTGCACTGCGAGCGCTTCTAGCGTGGTCCGCGATTGCGCGAGATCGCGGCGCTTGGTCTCGCGGGTCTCGCGCGCAAACTGAATTTGTTGTTCCGTGCGCGAGATGTCGGCGCCGACGCCGTAATAGCGCGCCTGTACCTGCGAAACGGCATCGTTCTGCTCGGCATGAAACGCACGCTGGGTTTCGATCGCGGCCTCGGCCGAGCGCAAGTCGGCGAGTGCCGCCTGCATCGCGAGTTCTTTCTCGCGCACTGCAGAATCCTGCACCTCGGCGCCACTGTCGAGATCGCGCAAGCGCAGTGCCAACAGCTCTGCCGTCAACCGTCGCTCGCGCTGCTTGAGTTCCTGGTAGCGCCTCGCAGCGGTGGCCTGGCGCTGCAGGTGTCGAATTTGTTTGTCGATTTCATCGCGCAGATCTTGCAGGCGGTCGAGGTTTTCGCGGGTATCGGCGATTCGCGATTCGGTTTCTTTGCGACGCTCTTTGTATTTTGAAATACCCGCTGCTTCTTCGACGAACGCCCGCATATCGTCGGCCTTCGCTTCGATGACGCGCGAGATCATGCCTTGCTCGATGATTGCGTAGCTACGCGAACCGAGACCTGTGCCGAGAAAGAGCTGCGTGATGTCCTTGCGACGGCAACGAGCGCCATTGATGAAGTACGCACTCACGCCATCACGAGTGACTTCGCGCCGCAAAGCAACCTCGTTGAATGCGGCGTAGGCGCCGCCGATCTTGCCGTCGGAGTTGTCGAACACGAGTTCGACCGACGCCTTGCCCACGGGCTTGCGCGCACTCGAACCGTTGAAAACCACGTCGGCCATGGAATCGCCGCGCAAATGCTTGGCGGAGAGCTCGCCCATCACCCAGCGTACGGCGTCGATCACATTGGACTTGCCGCAGCCGTTCGGGCCGACGACACCGGTGAGATTGCTGGGGAAAGTGACGCTGGTCGGATCGACGAAGGATTTGAATCCCGCCAGCTTGATCTTGGTCAAACGCATCGTGTGAAAAATCTCCTCGGCGAGAGCCCGCCGAATGGGCGCGTAGTGTAAATTAATCTGACATCAATCGCCCTCCCACCGACCCCATGCCGTCGCAGCCTTCCACACAACTCGAAACCTTCCCCAACCCGAAGCCGGCGATCGACTACACCATCCGAATGTCGATGCCGGAGTTCACGTGTCTTTGTCCGAAGACGGGGCAACCTGATTTCGCCACGCTCCAACTCGAGTACGTGCCGGACGCGCGCTGTGTCGAACTCAAGTCACTCAAGTCCTACATCTGGTCATTCCGCGATCGGGGTGCCTTTCATGAGGCCGTGACCAACGAGATCGCCGATGCGCTGGCTGCTGTGACAAGCCCGCGTTACATGAAGCTGACCGCCGTGTTCAATGTGCGCGGCGGCATATACACCACGATTGTGGCCACCCGTCGCCGGGCCAACTGGACCCCGGAACCGACCATCGATCTGCCCTGAGCGGTACACACTTCCCTGTACGGGTTTTTGCCGGTATTCTCGCGCGTCCCACAGAGCACCTTGTCCAAAAGGAGCGTCTGATGACGGCCAAAAAAACTGCCACGAAGCCTGCCAAGGTCAGCAAGCCTGCTGCCAGGAAGGCGCCGCCAACCAAGTCGACAGTCAAGCCTGTCGCCAAGAAAACCGTGACCAAAACAGTCCCTCCAGGCAAAAAGCTCGAAACACCCAAACAGCCCATGACAGCGCAGAAAAAGCCCGCTGCCAAGTCAGCTGCGGTCGGCGGCACGCCGACTCAGGCGGCTGCGCCCGCCAAGGCTGCTGCGCCCGCCAAGGCTGCTGCGCCCGCCAAGGCTGCTGCGCCCGCCAAGGCTGCGGCACCGGCTGCTCAGGCCGGACCCGCACCCAAGAGCGCACCGCGCCCGGAAAACGAAATCGTAGCCACCTTCGTGCAACGTAATCCGCGGCCGATCGCGCCGCCTAGCGATGGCGAAGACGGCGAAGATCACAATCTGCTGGCGGGACCGCGCAACGTTCAGCCCTACATCGCCAAGCGCGGCGAGCAGTACATGAGCCGTGCGCAGCTCGATCACTTCCGCACGATCCTGCAGATCTGGAAGCGCGATCTCATGCGCGAAGTCGACCGTACGGTTTCGCACATGAAGGACGAAGCCGCGAACTTCCCCGATCCCAATGATCGCGCCACTCAAGAAGAAGAATTCAGTCTCGAACTGCGCACGCGTGATCGCGAGCGCAAGCTGATTCGCAAGATCGAAGAAGCGCTCGAGCGTATCGAAGACGGCAGCTATGGCTACTGTCTCGAGACCGGCGAAGAAATCGGCATCAAGCGTCTTGAGGCGCGCCCCGTCGCCACGCTCAGTCTCGAGGCGCAGGAGCGTCGCGAGCGCCGAGAGAAGCAGTACGGCGATCGCGATGATCGCTACCGCTGAATAATCCTCGTCGCGGCCGTTTCGCCCCGACACCGTCGGGGCCGCTGCATCTCGGATCATTGCTCACTGCCGTTGCCAGCTGGCTGGATGCACGCCAGCATGGCGAATGGCTGTTGAGGATCGACGATCTCGATCAGCCGCGCTGCCGTCTCGAGCACGAATTGGCGATCGAGCAGTCGCTGTTCGCTTTCGCGCTCACCTCCTCGCTGCCGATTTCGCACCAACACGATCGCACGGCTCGTTACGAGCAATCCGTGACTGCGCTCGGCCAACGAGTGCCGCTATTTTTTTGTGATTGCAGCCGTCGCGATCTTGCGGGTGAAGAAGATCCCTGTTGTGTTCGCGACTGCAGACATCGCCGCTGCGATCCACAGAACTCGTCGCTACGGGCGGACCTTACGGGGCTTGCGAGCTGCGCGGTTGTCGATCGTAGCCTCGGCGACATCGCCTTCGACCCCAAGATCCAGCGTGATGTGGTGGTACGCCGCCGCGATGGTCTGCACGCCTATCAACTTGCCTGCGTAATCGACGATGCCGATCAGGGCATCACCGATGTGGTTCGGGGTGCAGATTTGTTGGCGAGCACACGTTGGCAACTTGCGCTGCAGCAGGCACTCGGTCTGCCGCCACCGAGTTATCTGCATGTGCCGCTCGTGGTTGAAGCCGACGGCAGCAAGCTCGCCAAATCGCGGCACGCGGCGGCGATCGATCCGCGACTTGCCGTACCGCAGCTGCGGCAGGTTCTGGGGTGGCTGAAACAAAAAACGCCGCCTACCAAGTGCGACTCGGCGGCGGCGATTTTGGATTGGGCTCGAACTCGGTGGGAGCCCGCGAGATTCGCGGGTCTCGCCACGGTGTGCTAGCGCTCCTCGACGTCCTTCATCGACAGACGCACGCGTCCCTGACGATCGACCTCGAGCACTTTCACCATCACCACATCGCCTTCCTTGAGTTTGTCGGAGACCCTTTCGACGCGCTCATTGGAAATCTGCGAAATGTGCACGAGACCATCGCGTCCCGGCAGGATGGTGACGAAGGCGCCGAAGTCCATCAGGCGCGCAACGCGACCTTCATAGACCCGACCGACTTCGACATCAGCCGTGATGAGCTCGATGCGACGCTGCGCCTCGCGGCCCGCAGTGCCATTGACCGAGGCGATCTTGACGGTGCCGTCGTTCTCGATATCGATCGTGGTACCGGTTTCTTCGGTGATCTGACGAATGACTGCGCCACCCTTGCCGATGACGTCGCGGATTTTTTCCGGGTCGATCTTGAGGGTGATGATCGACGGTGCCCACTCGGACATCTTTTCACGGGCCGAGGAGATGACCTTGCTCATCTCGCCCAGAATGTGCAAACGGCCCGACTTCGCTTGCTCGAGTGCGACCTTCATGATCTCGGGCGTAATGCCCTCGACCTTGATGTCCATCTGCAAGGTGGTAACGCCGTCTTTGGTGCCGGCGACCTTGAAATCCATGTCGCCGAGGTGGTCTTCGTCACCGAGAATGTCGGTCAGGACCTTGTAGCGACCGCCTTCGAGCACGAGACCCATGGCGACGCCTGCGACCGGCGCCTTCAAGGGCACACCCGCATCCATCATCGAGAGCGAAGCACCGCAGACCGAGGCCATCGAGGACGAGCCATTCGACTCGAGGATCTCTGAGACCACGCGCACGACATAGGGGAATTTCTCCATGTCGGGCATGACGGCCGCGACGCCGCGACGCGCGAGGTTACCGTGGCCAATTTCGCGACGCTTCGGACCCGACATCATGCCGGTCTCGCCCACCGAGAACGGCGGGAAGTTGTAGTGCAGCATGAACGGCTCGCGGTACTCGCCCTCGAGCGCGTCAATGATTTGCGAGTCGCGGCCCGTGCCGAGCGTGGTCACGACAAGCGCCTGCGTCTCACCACGGGTAAAGAGCGCAGAGCCGTGCGTACGCGGCAACACGCCAACCTTGATGGTGATCGGACGCACGGTGAAGGCGTCGCGACCGTCGATACGCGGCTCCCCGTTCAAAATGCGCTCGCGAACGATGCGACTTTCGAGACGGAAGAGCTGATCGTCCACCTGATCGGCGCTGTACTTCGGCGCGTCGCCGCCGGCGAGCTCTGCCGTGACGGCCTTCTTGATTTCGCCGACGCGCGCATAACGCGTCTGCTTTTCGGTAATGCGGTAAGCCTCGGACAGCGAGTCGTGGGCCGCAGCGCGCACCGCCGCTTCGACTTCGGCCGCGGCAGCATTCGCCGTCCACTCCCAACGCGGCTTGCCGCACTCGGCGACGAGTTCGTTGATGGCCTTGATGGCGGTCTGCATCTGCTCGTGGCCAAAGACCACCGAGCCCAGCATGACCTCTTCCGAGAGGCAGCTCGCCTCGGACTCGACCATCATCACGCCGTCTTTGGTGCCGGCGACGACGAGGTGCAGGTCAGATTCTTTGAGCTGCTTGGCGGTCGGGTTGAGCAGGTACTGCCCGTCCTGGTAGCCCACGCGAGCCGCGGCGATCGGGCCGTTGAAGGGCACGCCCGAGAGCGCGAGAGCCGCCGACGAACCGATCATCGCGGGGATGTCGGCATCCATCTCGGGATCGAGCGACACCACGGTCGCGACCACCTGCACTTCGTTGTAGAAACCGTCCGGGAAGAGCGGACGAATTGGGCGATCG